>NZ_CAXTBM010000023.1:0-12832 GCF_964242765.1 uncultured Hymenobacter sp. | reverse complement strand
GGCCCAGGACGACTACCGGCGTTTTTCGTTGCGCAAGCTGCTTGGGGGCCATTTTGGGGGCTCGTTCAGCCGGCTGGTGTCGTTTTTTGCCAAGGAAGAAAACCTCGACGCCGCGCAGCTCGAAGAGTTGCTTCGCCATGCACAGCAAAACCTACCATCCGACGACGATGATGCTCTTCCCACCGACGGCCGACCTGCTTAACTGGATGTGGCAAAGCACGCTGTGCCTGGGTGCCTGCTGGCTGCTCTACCACCTGTTGCTGCGCCACGAACCGTACTTCCACTACAACCGCCGCTTCCTGAGCTTCACGCCCTGGCTGGCCCTGCTGCTGCCGCTGCTGCTGGCCGTTGCGGCTCCCTGGCTAAGTGGGTGGTTGCCTTCTAGCGCGGCGCCTACGGTCTTACTTACGCCCTCAATTACCCTCCCGACAGTAACTGCTAGTAGCTCGGCCGAAAACGCTACTCCCTGGTGGACGTGGTTGCCGCTGGTTTATATAGCTGGAGTGCTCTTGTGGCTGGCGCGGTTAGGCTTGCAGCTAGTAGTTCTATGGCAGCAAGTTCGGCGGCTTCCGCGCGACAAACGAGAAGGCTTCACCCTACTTACAACCAGTAGCAAACTGCCTGTCAGCTCTTTCGGACGGTTGATCTTTTGGGATGAAACCCTTGCTCTCACACCAGCCGAATCTCAACAAGTACTGCAACACGAGTTGGTGCACGTGCGGCAAGGCCACACCCAAGAACGGCTGCTTTTGGAGTTAGCGCGAGCCATACTTTGGTTTAATCCATTCGTGCATCTCTACCCACGGGCCCTGGACCTCACCCACGAATACATTGCTGATGCGGCCGTGCTGCAAACCATGTCCGCGCCGGAAGCGCCTACTCGTTACGCCGCATTACTGGCCCGCCTCACGTTGCGGCGGCTGCACCCGCATCTGCCGCTTACCCATTCTTTCACTCAATCTCAAACCCTTACCCGCATTGCCATGCTCTATTCCCCTCATTCTGCCCGCCGCTGGAAGCAGTGGTTGCTGCTGCCGGTAAGCGCCGGGCTGCTGTTCACTTTTGCCTGCGAGCAAGCGGCTGATGACTCCGCTGCTCCCACATCAGCAACTGCCGCCTCCGAAAGTGAAGTAGCACCGCCACCGCCGCCACGACTGGTTCCAATGCCACCACCGCCGACTAGGGTGTACCAATACGTAGAGAAGATGCCGGAATATTCAGGGGGCATGAAACAGCTTTTAACTGACCTACAACAGCTACAGTATCCCGCCGCTGCCATAGCTGCTAAGCTAGAGGGCAAGGTGTTTGTTTCATTCGTTGTGGTGGAAGATGGGAGTATACAGGACGTCAAACTTCAAAAAGGAATGAGTGACGCCAACGGCTCCGATGCAGCAAGTAAGGAGATGGACGAAGCTGCGTTGGCGGCCGTGCGAAACCTGCCTGGCAAGTGGACTCCTGGCAGTCAGGACGGCAAGAAGGTCGCCGTATCGTATACTGTTCCTATCACCTTCGCCTTGAAGTAAACGGACAGGATAAAAGACCTGTTTACAGGAAGCTAAATTCCCCGCTTGCCTAGCGCCAGAACACCAGAATCTTACCTAGTGCTTGTTTCATATTGCTTCACCTTTAACCAGTTATCACCAAATGATTACCAACGAAACCAAATTCCACTTTCAGGAAGCGGAATTTGGTTTTTTAACGTTCGAGGACGTATACTGCTCTACCTTCAGAATTTATTCCACGCTCGTCCGATCTAAAATTCCCATCAGCTGTTTGATTATTTCGTCTCTCAACTAGTTTCTTTTTGCAGTATCCTATTCATCCTGCCTTTCGCCTAGCAACCTTGCTGCTACTAGCAAGCTTGACGTTGCTGGTTCTAAGTTTCACCAACTGCGACACGACACGGCCCCAAGTGAGTACGGCGCAAGTAGTCCAACGCAAAGTCGATATCATCCGGCGCGATTCGCTTCGTGCCGACTCGGTGGCCCGGGCCGGCGGCCGGTTGCCCGGCGCGATTTTCCCGGCCGAGCGGATTGTGGCGTTTTATGGCAACCCGCTGCACAAGGCCATGGGGATTCTGGGGCAGTACCCCAAAGACGAGATGCTGCGCCGCCTGCGGCTGCAAGTGAAAGACTGGCAAAAAGCTGATTCGCTGCCCGTGCGGCCGGCTTTGCACCTGATTGCCGTTATTGCGCAGCGCGACTCCGGGGCCGACGGCAAGTACCGGATGGCCCTGCCCGATACTGCTATCCGGAGAGTGGTGGAATGGGGCCGGGAGCAGAATGCTTTGGTGTTTCTGGATGTGCAGGTGGGCCTCAGCGACTTGCAACACGAGTTACCCAAGCTGGAAAAATACTTGCGCCTGCCCTTTGTGCACTTAGGCATCGACCCCGAGTTTTCCATGAAATCGGGGCGGCGCCCCGGGACGGAAGTTGGCGAGTTCGACGCCCAGGATATCAACTATACCCGGTGGTTTCTGGCGCGCCTGGTAAGCGAAAACCAGTTGCCGCCGAAGGTGCTGGTGGTACACCGCTTCCGCCAGGATATGGTCACCAACTACCAGAATATCAAGCTCGACCCGCGCGTGCAAATTGTGATGCACATGGATGGCTGGGGTACGCCCAGCATCAAGCGCAATTCTTACCGCAAGTTCATTAAGCAGGAGCCCGTGGAGTATACCGGGTTCAAAATTTTCTATAAGAACGATCAACGTTCCAACTCCCGCCTGATGACTTCGCGCGAGGTTGTTGCCCTCACGCCGGCGCCCCTTTACATCCAATACCAGTAAGCTTGGGCTGGCAAAACAAGCCAGTTACGGGCTGAATCCGCTTCTTAAGCTGAATTTTTAAAAGAAATCCTCCGCCCCAGCACCCGGTCAGTTTGGTTGCGCTGCCGCAAAAAGCAGCAGCTGCATGCCGCGTAGATACTCTGGTCAGTGAAAACCAGAGCCGGCCGGGGTGAAGTTGGAAGCAGGCTTTCCTTCAACCAAAGCGGGCCCAACTAGCCTTCATGCCCCTACAGCCGAGTGAATAAAAGTGTAACTTTCCGACACTTTCTCTTTTCACTCTTTCGTTTTCAGTGCGGTATATCTCTCCTCTCAGCGTGCTATTTTCGGGCTTAGGCCTAGCCCTTACACTCACCACTTTACCGGGCTGCGACTCTAGTTCCGGCACCGAAACCGCCGACTCGAAATTGGCCGCCAATCCCGCCAAACCGGTCGTAATTGACACGGTAGCTTTGAAGCGAACCGCTATGCGGCGCGACTCGCTTAAGGCCGACTCTATTACGAGGGCGGGCGGACAATTGCCAGGGGCCATTCTGCCGGGTCACCGCATTGTAGCTTTCTACGGCAACATTCGGGCGAAGGGCATGGGCATTCTGGGGCGCGAGCCGAAAGACCAGATGTTTCGCAAGTTCGAGAAGGTGCTTAAAGAGTGGCAAGACGCCGACCCTTCTCTGCCCATTCAGCCCGCCCTGCACAACGTAACCATCACGGCGCAAGGCGCGGCGGGTTCCGACGGCAAATACCGCCTCATGAATTCGAAAGCCACTATTGAGGAGGTTATTTCCTGGGCGAAAGAGCATAAATGCATCATCTTTCTCGATGTACAAGTAGGCCTTAGCGACTTGGAGCACGAACTCCACAAGCTAGAGCCCTACCTCAAAGACCCCATTGTACACCTGGGCATCGACCCCGAGTTTGCCATGGCGACCAAAGGCGTGCGGCCCGGCAAGAAAATCGGGACTTACGACGCGAAGGACGTCAACTATGCCATCAATTTCCTGGCGCGGGTTGTAAGCGAAAACAAGCTTCCGCCCAAAGTCCTGACGGTGCACCGCTTCACGCAGGGCATGATTACCAACTACAAAAACATCAAGCTTGACCCGCGCGTGCAAGTGGTGATGCACATGGATGGCTGGGGCAACCCAATACTAAAGAAAGATTCCTACAAAGCGTACATCGAGAAGCAGCCCGTGCAGTACACCGGCTTCAAGCTGTTCTACGAGTATGATGCCCGTCCAGCCCCCCACCACATCATGACCCCTAAAGAAGTGTTGGCCGAGCTCAACCCCAAGCCTCTTTACATTCAATACCAGTAGCAGAGAAGTTGCCGCGCTTACGTTAACTCCCATTCTCTCAGCACTATAAAACAAGCAGCCCCAACCGGTATACCGATTGGGGCTGCTTGTTTTATAGTGCTAAGTAGCTGGTCTGCTACACTGATACTAAGTAAGCTTACCAATTCTCCGTTAGTGCGCCGCGTTCAAATCAATGGCTTCGCCGCGGCGGGCTCGCTTGATGAGAAATACCAGTGGCAAGCACGCTATAAAGAAAAAGCCGAGCATAGAGAAGATCTGGCTGTACGTAATGATGGATACCTGCTTCATCAGGATACCTTCGAGGGCAGCATACGCCTGTTGGCGGGCCTGGTCGGCGGAGAAGCCCCGCGACATAAAGTTCTGGGTGAAAGCCTGAATACGCTGTACCGTTTCGGGGTTGTAGAGCGAGATATTGGGCAGCATGTTTACACGGTTGTGATAGATGCTGCGCTCTAAAACGGTGCCTACAATAGCCACCCCGAACGAACCACCCAACTGCCGAATCATGCCGGTAAGGCCAGCGGCTTGGCCGGCATCCTTGCCCTGCAAACCCGCCAACGACATGGTGGTAATCGGCAGGAATATCAGCCCAAGGCCGACACCACGCACCATCAGGGGCCAGAAAAAGTCACTCTCGCCAGCGGTGGGCGAAATTACCTTGCTCATCCAGAAGGTGAAAAAGAAGAAGATGGTGAACCCCACCGGAATCATGAACTTCTGCGGTACGCCTGCTTGCAGCATTCTTCCGATAACGGGCATCATAAAGCCCGAAGCCAGGGCGCCCGGCAGCAAAATCAGCCCCGTTTGAGCCGCGGTGAAGCCCAGAATGCGCTGGGTGAAGATCGGGAATACAAACACCGAGGCGAACAGTCCGAAGCCTAGAATAAACGAGAGGAACGCGCCAACGGCTAGGTTCCGGCTCTTGCCCAACACCCGCAAATCCACAATGGGCTGCTTGGTTGTTAGCTCGCGCCAGACAAAGCCGATAACCCCAATTGCCGCCAACACTGTGAACGTATTGATATACAAGCTCTCGAACCAGTCTTCGGTTTCGCCCTGCTCCAACACCAGTTGCAACGAGCCAACGCCCAAAATTAGCAGGAAGATACCCGCCCAGTCTATTTCGCGCAGGGGCCGCGGAATAGCATTTTTGATGCGCTCCGGGTCCCGGATAAACAGGATGGTGAAGATAGACGCCAGAATACCGACGGGCACGTTCACGTAGAAAATCCAGGGCCAGTCGTAGTTATCTACAATGTAACCACCCAGCGTGGGCCCAATAGTAGGCCCGATAATCACGCCCATACCAAACAAGGCTTGCCCCAGGGGCAGTTGTTTGGGTGGGAAGGTATCAATCAGAATCGCCTGCGAAGTAGCCATGAGCGCCCCACCGCCAATACCTTGGACGAAGCGAAAAGCTACCAATTCCCAAATATTGGTGCTCTGCCCGCAGGCAATGGAAGCCAGCGTGAAGATGACCACCGAAACAAGATAATAGTTCTTGCGGCCGAACTGCTCGGCCAAAAAGCCCGTCATCGGAATAACGATGACGTTGGCAATGCCGTAGGAAGCCACCACCCAGCTTACTTCCTGTTGCGTGGCCGACAGGTTACCCATCATTTGGGTGAGGGCCACGTTCACGATGCTGGTATCAATGAGTTCCAGCAAGCAGCACATCACCACCGTAATGACGATGATCCACTTGGTAAATCCGGTTTCCATTAGCTAGTAAAAAGTGCGAAGCAAAGAGTGAGAAGTGAAGCGTTGTTACCAAGCCTCTCTTCTCACCACTCTGGTCTGCGGTCTGGAAATTATTTGGTGGTTACCGTGGCTACCACGCTCATGCCAGCGCGGAGCGGATGTTCGGGGTCTACCTGGTCGAGCACAATTTTGACGGGTACCCGCTGCGTTACTTTCACGAAGTTGCCGGAGGCGTTGTCGGGAGGCAACAAGGCAAAACGAGCGCCAGTAGCCGCGGAAAGCGACTGGATTTTACCCTCGAACTCGCGCCCCGGATAGGCATCCACCTCAATCTTGACGGACTGGCCCTCGCGCATCTCCCCAAGCTGCGTTTCTTTGAAGTTGGCAACTACCCAAGTCCGCTCGCTGGCCACTAGGCCCATGAGCTGCTGACCAGGGCTCACCACTTGGCCGGGCTGCACGTTTTTCTTGCTCACAATGCCGTTGCCGGGGGCCGTGATGGTGGTGTAGCTCAACTGCAACTTGGCGTTGTCAAGATCAGCTTGGCGCTGCTTCACTACGGCCTGGGCCACAGCAATTTGCTGCTCAGCGGCGGCTACTTGCTGCCGGGCCACCTGCACTTGCTGCTGCGCGGTAGAGCGCTGGGCACTAGTTGCTTGCAGGTTGGCTTGCACGGCATCGTACTCGCTCTGCGGGATAATGTCTTCTTTACGAAGAAACTCGCTACGCTTCAGATCCTTTTCCAGACGAGCGCGAGAAGCTTCGCTGACCCCAATAGTGGCTTGTGAGCTGCCTACGGTGGCTTGAGCGGTTCGCACGGCAGCCCGAGCGGCCACTACGTTGGCTTGGGCAGCCGCTAAAGCGGCCTCGGCGGCATTCACGCGCTGCTGATAATCGGCCGGGTCCAGCGTTACGAGCACGTCGCCTTTCTTTACCTGCTGGTTGTCTTGCACCTTCACTTCCAGCACTGGCCCACCTACGCGCGGTAGAATTGGGTATACGTCGCCTTCCACTTGAGCATCGTCGGTGTCTTCGTGGGTTTGGGCAAACTGATATTGCTGCCAGCCGAAGTAACCGCCAATCAGCAGCACCAGTGCGAGCACAAGTAAGATAATCGGGCGCTTCGAGCGGCCCTCCGGCTGCGCTTCTACGGGCTCCGGAGCAGGAGCTGCGTGAGAGTTAGAAGCTACGGCCGGATTTTGTTGAACGGTGGTTGCCATATAAAGGAATTGCTGGTTTCTTGTTTTGGGGTATTAGGTTTTACGCGGCTTGTTGCTGGCTTCGTTTTGAATGGCATTCAATCAGCAACAAAAACTGCCGCTCTTATGCTGATTTGCGGTACGCATCGGACTCGGCCGGCGACTTCACCAGCAGCGTCACGCAGGGGGCCGTCCGCACGACTACCTCGGCCGTGCTGCCCATCAAGAATCGGCTGAGGCCCGTGCGGCCGTGCGCCCCGATAACAATCATGTCAACGGAGTGGCGGCGGGCTTCTTCTACTATTTCAAGAGCCGCATCGGTGCCCGGCACAATGGCCGTGCTAACCCGGGCGCCCGTTGCCTCAGCGCTGGCGTGGTAGCGAGCGAGCTGCTGGGCTAAGTCGAGGTCGGAGGGACTGGCCAGCATGGGCTGCGGTTCCAACACGTGCAGCAGCCGAAGGGCAGCGCCGGTTCCGGCTGCCAGAGCCGCTGCGTATGCCACCAACGGCCCCGTCGCCTCCGAAAAATCTATCGGACAAAGAATGGTGGAAAGAGTCATGAAAGGAACTGAATAGCTAAGTAACTGCCTGGAAAATACCTAAGTAGGCTGGTAGCTGAGTAAGCAGTTTGGTGAGCTCGTTTGGTTGAACCTTTTTACTCGACTACCCTTCTCCTTAGGTACTCTCTACCATATCTGCTCGCCCGTTGCGCGCTTGAGCTGGTACTGACCGAGCGTGTGGTTGTAGATAGCCTGCAAGCGGGCCAAGCGGGCCTGCGCCAACGAGGTTTCGGCGTCGAGCACGTCGAGGTTGGTACCCACATCGTAGCGGTAGCGGGCCTTGGCGCGGGTCAGCGCATCGGTGGCCTGCGCAATTTGAATCACCGAGTTGTCGTAACGGGCCGTACTCGACTGCAAGTTGTTGGCGGCCTGGCGCACATCGGAGCGGATTTGCTCTTGCGTATCCTGGATGCGGGCCTGCGAACCCCGAATGGTAGCCAAAGCTTCCACCCGCTGATTTTTGTTTTTGTTGCCGTCGTAGATGGGTACCGAAAGCTGCACCACGCCTACGGAATTAGGCCGGATTCTGTCAAGGTTGGGCAGATAGCCGTTCTTGGCCCCGAACTGGGCCCCGACGCCGAGCGTGGGGGTATTGGCGCGCTCAATCAGCTTCAGATTAAGATTGGCGGTGTTTTCGGCGTCGCGGGCAAGCTTTACTTCGGGCCGTTTGTCGATGGCTTGCGCCAAAGCCGCGTTCAAATTAACGGGTTGTGGCTGGTACGTAAGCGCGCCCCGAACGGGTACGTTCACGTATTCAGGTTTGTGCAGCAGCCGAGTTAGTTGCACCTGCTGGTTGCGCAACTGGTTTTCGAGGTCAATCTTATTGTTCTGGGCCTGCGTGATGCGCACCTGCGTGGTCGTGACATCGAACTTGGTGCTCACCCCGCCCTGCACACGCTTTTCCATTTCGCGCTGGTGCTGCTGCAACGAAGCAATCTGCTCGTCCTGCACCTTGATGCTCTCGCGCACGAAGAGAATATTGTAATAGGCCTGCACCGCCGAGTACGCCAAGTCGCGGCGAGTAACTACAATGTTGTCGGTGGCCGTGAGGCGGCGGCTTTCGGCTAAGTTGGTTGTAGCTTCCCTCTTGCCGAAGTCCAGAATACCGTATTCCAGCGTGATGTGAGCGTCGTAGTTGTTGTTGGGAGCCAACTGAAATACGGGCGCATCGGGGGTGAGTTGCAGCTTCACCACCGGATCGATGCGGGTGTAGGTAGCCGTACCTGTTACCTGGGGCAGGAAGCCGCCACGGCTCTGCGTTACGCGGCTGGTAGCGGCATTTACTTCTTCTTCCAGGGAGGTAACAGCCGGGTTGGCATCAAGTACGGCCTGAATGGTGTTGCTCAGTGACAAAGAATCAGCGGCTACTTGCGCACGGGCCGTAGAAGCTCCTACAAGCAAGCCAGCTGTTAAAAGTGAAGCGGTAAGAGTCGATCGGGAAAGCATCGTGAATTCAGCTTATGGTTAGCTCCCTCTTACCCAATGATGTGCCAAAGGATTAAAACATCTTTAATCCTTACTAAAAACCGCTTTACCGCAGTTTAAATGCATATTATTTTTTATTATCTCTGTTCATCAAACTTTTTCTGAATGGTTAATTATCCTGATATTTAAGAAATTTCTCGTTTTATTTCCTGATATTTAGGGAATAAACTCTATGCTTCAGCTTTACTTGAACCATGAATAATCAGGATGAATCGTTGTTGCTTTATCTCAATGAAGCTATTGCCACTACCCGCAGTAAAGAGGCATTATTCAAAATAGTCACTGAAAAGCTGCGGTTGATTTTTCCCTTCGACAGCATTGCCATTATCACCCTGGATAGCGCGCTCCAACAGAAGCGCATCTTTTTGCGCGACTTACTCGACGGCGCGCCTCCCCTCATGCCTGACTGGCCCGATGTGACCCCAGTGGCCGGGACCCCCATCGAGGTTTTCCTGCATGACCCGCGCGTGCAGCAAGTTGATGTTGGGTCGCTTTTAGCTGACTACCCCAGCTACGAGCCGTTTCAGAAAATGCAGAAGCGCCTGATGCCTCATCTTACCGTGGCGCCGCTTCGTACGGGCGGGCACTTAGTGGGCTTGTTGGTGATGGCTGCGCGTCGCCGGCCAACGTTTTCGTCGGATGACTTGACGTTGCTAGGCAAAATTGGCAGCCTGATAGCCGTAGCCGTTAGCAATGCGCTGGCTTTCGAGGAAGTTGCGCGGCGAGAGCAGGAAAAATCGGTGCAATTGACGATCAACAATGCCTTGCTCAGCAGCAAGAACCGCGAGCAGCTCTTCCGTACGGTAGCCACCGAACTGGACCGCATTATACCGTGCGACTACTTTGGCCTGCGTATCCAGCGGCCGACTGCTGCCACCGAAAGCTTTGCCGAATTCGCCAAAGCGGCTGATAATACGTTTCACTCCCTGGGCGAAGACCGTTGGGAAGGAGTGGAAAACAGAGAAGCCATGCAAGCCGAAACCTTTGGCTTGTTTTCCGAGCCCGCAATTCACACCGGCCTCGATTTCCTGGCTCTGACCACCCAGTATCGGATGCTGCGCCACGCCGCCGAACACCATGGTACCCGCTCGATGCTGGGCGTGCCACTTTGGGTGGAGCACGACCACATGGCCGTGCTGGTGCTGGCCAGCCGCAACCCCGACAACTTCACCACAGCCGATCTGGAGTTGATGAAGAGCTTGGTGCCGCAAATCACGCTGGCCATGCAAAACCTGTTTGCTTTCGAGCAGATTGAAGCCTTGCGCGCGCAGTTGGAACAAGAGAAAACCTACCTCATCGACGAAATCAATACCACCGCTAAGTTCGAGGACTTCATAGGAACAAGCGCCGTGATGCAGCAGGTACAGAATCGGATTCGGCAAGTGGCATCCACTGACACGACCGTTCTGGTTCAGGGTGAAACGGGTACGGGCAAGGAGTTGGTGGCCCGGGCGCTGCACAACCTTTCGCCCCGCAAAAGCCGGGCTCTCATCAAGATCAACTGTGCGGCCTTGCCTGCTCAACTAATTGAAAGCGAGCTTTTCGGCCACGAGAAAGGCGCTTTCACGGGGGCTTTCGACCGCCGCATTGGCAAGTTCGAGTTGGCTGATGGAGGCACTATTTTCCTGGATGAAGTGGGCGAACTGCCGCTCGATTTGCAAGCCAAGCTGTTGCGGGTGTTGCAGGAAAAGGAGTTTGAGCGTATTGGCGGCCGGCGCGTAATCAAGACGGACGCCCGGGTGGTGGCCGCCTCCAACCGGGTGCTGGAAGACGAAGTAGCGGCCGGCCGCTTCCGCGCCGACTTGTACTACCGCCTCGACGTGTTTCCTATCCGGCTGCCTGCCCTGCGCGAGCGGCCCGACGATATCGAACCGCTGATGCGACACTTTCTGGAGCGCTTTACCAAGCAAATGGGCAAACCAGTGCGGGGCTTGCGCGAGCGGGATTTGCGGGCTCTACGGCAATACAACTGGCCCGGCAACGTGCGCGAGTTGGAGCACGTGCTCGAACAAGCCGTCATTGTGAGCGAAGGGCCATTTTTGGAATTCGCGGGCTTTTCGGCTACCCGCGCCCCAGTTGCTACTCCTGACGCAAGCGGCTCGCTTAAGACGCTAAAGGAGCTAGAGCGTGACCATATTCTGGCGGCCCTGCGCCGTACCGGTGGGCGGGTCAGTGGCCCTACCGGTGCCGCCCTACTCCTCGATATCAACCCGAAAACGCTGGAAGCCCGCATGAAAAAGCTTGGCATTCAGCGCACCATTACGGCGGGGTAGCCTACTTACCTCGATTGAAGTGACCCGCGAAGAAAGCTCGACAAAACCCGTCTGCTCGCTTTCTTTCCACGTAACAGCAGTAAACCTCAACCATTACTACCGTTTTCTATGGCTCAGCCCACCACCACGCCCCAGCATACCGATCCGGCGACTAAAAGCAAGGAAAAGAAGAACGAGGAAACCGTAAAAGATAAGCCCGACGGTAAGAAGAAAACCACGCAGCAGAAATAATGCTGCTTGCCTCAGAAGCCCGGTTTGCTCCTCGCAGCCGGGCTTTTCTGCGTTTAAAAAGCGTTGCAGCGGGACCTAACCCTGCCGCAAATGGGTTTTACCTGTACTTTTAAACGAATGCCAAAACCCGAACCCGACCTGAGCTTACTTACCCGCGAGCAAGTGTTGCGGGCCCTGCGCCAACTGGACCGCGAAGGGCCCCGGATGCCGTTGAGCACCGTGTACGACCTTGTGTACCGCGGCCGCCGCTACGCGCCCCGGGCAGTGGCGCAGCTCGCCTACCGTTTGGCTACGGAGCAGCCGGAGGCCGCCTGGCCCCTGCCGGCCGGTGCCGCTACCAACCGGGTGCTAGAGCAACTCGATTTCACCATTGCTACCAAGCGCCCGACTCTGGAAAACTCGTCTCTGCTCGATGGCGACGTAGCCGCGCAGGATGCCATGCAGGAACTCCACACGGGCATTACCCGAGAGAAGCCTCCCCGAAAAAAAGGCGCCGGGGCCGAATCTGGGGAAGCAGCAACATCTGCTCCCGATACCAGCGTAGTCCATGAGCCCGTTGCCGCTTACACCTTACCGCCCGCTCAGCCTTACAACCGTGCCATGGCGCGGCAAGAGTTATTCGTTTCCGACGAGCAGCTTGATGCGGCCCTGGCTGCTCTGCACCGTCGCCGCAACCTGATTCTGCAAGGGCCGCCGGGCACGGGCAAAACGTTTCTGGCCCGCCGGCTAGCTTGGTTGGAGGTTGGTGCTACCGATGCCGCCCAAATAGAGCTAATCCAGTTTCACCCGAGCTACAGCTACGAGGACTTCGTGCAAGGTTTCCGGCCCGATGCACAGGGCATGTTTCGGCTACAAGACGGCGTGCTGCCTGCGTTTTGCCAGCGGGCGGCCGCAGACCCAGAACGGCCGTATTTCCTCTTGATTGATGAATTGAACCGAGGCAACCTAAGCCGCATTTTTGGGGAGCTGCTTTTGCTGCTGGAAGTTGACAAGCGGGGCCCGGCCCACGCCGTGCGCCTGCCCTACGCCCCGGCCGAGGCGCCTCGCTTCTACGTGCCCGCCAATGTGTTCGTCATCGGTACCATGAACTTAGCGGACCGGAGCCTGGCCCCGCTGGATTATGCGTTGCGCCGCCGTTTCGCCTTCGTGGAATTAGCCCCCGAATTTGGGGTGCCGTTTCAGGCGTTTCTGGCGGCGCAGAGCGTGCCAGCACCTGTTATTGAGCGCCTCGTTGACCGCCTCACCGACCTCAACCTTACCATTGCCGACGACCCGGAACTGGG
>NZ_CAXTBM010000022.1:67896-87024 GCF_964242765.1 uncultured Hymenobacter sp. | reverse complement strand
CTTCAGCAGACAGCCGCAGCCCGTGTTGCAACGGGAACTATTGGTAACAGAAGGCGAAGAATATTCCGCGGCGTTCAAAGCACTGCTCGGGCCATTTTACCTAGCGCTGTGAGTACAGCTACTCGTTGCTATTACACAAACAGAGGCTGACGCTCTAGCGCCAGCCTCTGTTGTTCAACGAATCTTACTTAGACGCAGCACCCACCAGCAAGGGCACCGGCCACTGCGCCGTTCGGTGCTTGAAAGAAGCACCAGTCCCCTGCCAATGGCAACTAGCAGCAAGGAACTTAACAACAGCATTCGTCACCAGCCCAGCTCGGCCAGTTGCCGACCTATCACCCGCCAACGCAACAGCAAGTACGACTTCATGCGAGAATCTAGTTTTAAACTAGTTGTCGTTCCGAGGCAGAAGGAATCTAAGTCAACCATTTAACGGGGTAGGCCAGCTTCCTCCTGCCCCGAAACGACAACCTTGCTTGAGTTTCCTAGCCAAGCATTTACCCTACAAAACCGTGTCCTTTTCCACGAATTGAATGTTGTAGTCGGTGGCTAGTTCGGCCAGGATGGGTTCGTACAAGGCGGGGTGGGTGGGAATGACGATACCATGCTGCGTTATTTCACCCCGAACCAGACGTCGCACCGCCATACCCACGGGTAGCCCGACCGTTTTAGCCATAGCCGTGTGCGTGGCATCGTCGCCGAGCACTACCAACGAAGCTGTTAGGTGGTGCCGCTGGCCCGCTAACTCGTAGGTGAACAGGTGCTGCATCACAATCATGTCGTGGTCAGTGGGCTCAAGCTGCCATTTCTTGGATAAAAGGCGCTCCAGCAGCTGGGCGGGCGTAGCATCGGCTTGGTTTACCGCTTGGTCGGTGAAGAGGCCAAGCCATTGGAGTCGCTGCATTTCGGGGCCGGCGAAATGCAGGCCGAGGTAGTCGGCGCACCGCATGGCCAGTTCCGTTTCGGTGGCGGCCCGCGGCACCGAAACCGGCAGATACGCTTCTACCAGCTCGCGCCAGGTCATATCCAAAGGGTTGCCCAGGCGTCCCGAATCGTCGGTTAATCCTAGGCGCACTAGCGCATCCCAGGCGGCGCAGTAGCCGGGGCGGCGCAGGGTGCCCCGCACTATAGTTGGCACGTGGTTGAGGCCATAGGGCGCGCGGTAGCTAAGCGAGTCGCGGTTGGCGTAGCCCTCGAAAGCTCCGTAGCCCGGCACTTCTATGGTAGTCGGATGCGCAAACAGGCGCTGGTACGGAATAAAGCGCGGATGCCCATTTTCGAGGTATTTGGCGGTACCCTGGCCCGCCAATACCACGTTGCGGGGGTTCCAGGTGAACTTGTACTTCCACGGATTATCGCCCTCCGAGTCGGGGGCCAGCAGCCCACCGCAATACGAGTGAAACGACGTAATATGACCGCCCTGCGCCCGCACCCGCTCAAGTACGGCCATGGCCGACATATGATCCAAGCCGGGATCGAGGCCGCACTCCATCACTATAGTAATGCCAGCGGCTTGCGCGTCATTTTCCAGCGCCCGCACCTCTGGGTTCACGTAGCTAGCCGTAACTAAGTGCCGCCGGTGCTGCACGCAAGCTCGCGCCACGGGCGCATGGAACTGCGCCGGCAGCATGGAAATCACGACATCCGCCTGGGCTACCAGCTCCCCGAGGTGAGCTTCGTCTAGTATATCAAACGACACGGCATGGGCGTGTTCGGTGTGAGCGGCCAGCACGGGCACCAAGTGCGCCGGATTCATATCAGCCACGGTGAGAAACCAATTTTCCGAGGTGGCGTGGCGTAACAAGTACTGGATCAGCGAGGTAGCCGAACGGCCAGCTCCCAATAAGAGAAGACGAGTCATGGAAATCAGTTAGCAAGCAACAAGTAACAGCGTAGCACTACTAGCGGGTGCGGCGCCGGGAACAGAACAAACAGGATGTTGGTACTTTACTCTGCATTCGAGGCCAATTCTAACGAAACTTCCTTAACCCAGCGCCACAACGGAAGGAGACGTTGGGCGCGGGCCCGGTGCGCGAGCAACGCAAGCTGGTACGAGTGAAGACCATCCGGTATTCTCTGGCTGCTCGTCACAGACGATATTTCCTGTGCTCCGTAACAGCACACTGCCGTGTGTACACTCATTGATAATTGTAGTACATTCACCGCCCCTTCCGCCACCGGGGCCGGCCACCGTACCGGAACCGCTTTTCTTTCCGCCTACGCAATGGCCCATCCGCTCCGCCTCACCATCGACGTCGAGGTTCTTACTGAAGCCGACCTTACTCCTGCCGAAGCCGCCACCTGGCAAGCTGCCCGCGCCGCCACCGACCATGCCTATGCGCCCTACTCCCACTTCCATGTGGGCGCAGCATTGCTGCTTGATGATGGCACCATTTTTCGAGGCACCAACCAGGAAAACGCTGCTTTCCCATCCGGCCTTTGTGCCGAACGCACCGCTCTGTTTGGCTTAGCGGCCACCCAGCCCGACCGGCGCATTATAGGCATGGCCGTAGCCGCCCGCCCTGCCTCCGGCGACTTTGTGGCCGTGACCAGCTGCGGGGCCTGCCGCCAGGTGATGGCCGAATACGAACACCGCCAGCAGCAACCTATTCCGCTGCTGTTGCCCGGCCCCGATAGCAGCATTTACCGGTTCCGCAGCCTTAACGACCTGCTTCCCTTCGGCTTTTCTGCGGCTGATTTACCTAAGCAAAGAGTGCCCGAAGTATAGCCGAATCCATTAGAACCCGGAACAGCCTTGCCGACCGAGCGAGTAAACGCTCGTACCCGGCAACAGGCGGTTACGCTTTCCTAGCCAACGCTGCTACTTTCTCATGTCCGCGCAGGAGCACCACCTACCCGTTACCCGATCAGCGCGTTACTTTCAATTAGGCGAGTTGACGGCTCGTACCCGGCAGGTGTGGTTTGTGTGCCACGGTTACGGGCAATTGGCGGCGTATTTCATCCGCCACTTTGCTGCTCTTTCCACAGCCGATCCTACGTTGGTAGTAGTAGCCCCGGAAGGTTTGTCGCGCTTCTATTTGCAAGGTCCCAATCATGGGCAGGGCCGCATTGGCGCCACCTGGATGACGCGGGAAGACCGACTTTCGGAAATCGAAGATTACGTCGGCTACCTCAATCATCTCGCTGACAGGGTGTTAGCCGAAGTGCCGCGGGGAGTACCCGTTACCGTCCTTGGCTTTTCGCAAGGAGCGGCGACGGTGAGCCGCTGGCTGACCCGGGCCCATTTCCGTCCGGCGCGGCTTGTTCTGTGGGCCGGGGCCTTTCCGCCCGATATGGATTTCACAATCGCCACGCAGCTGATGCGCAAGCTGCCCGTTACCCTCGTTTGCGGCGCCGAAGACGAGTTTATCAAACCTGCTGACCTCGACCAACAACGCCAGTTCCTTCGGGGCCTGGGGGTCGAGCCCGAGGTAGTAAGCTTTGCTGGCAAGCACACTCTGGATGCCAACGTACTCCGGCAGCTTCACGCCCAAGGTGCCGCCATCTAAGTTCTCCTCTCTTCACGGTCATCATCTGCCTGGATCTTGGAATCCACAAAAAACCCTGCTTGGCAGGGCTTTTGGGTAAGTGAATACGAAGCGGCATTCTACTCCTTGCGAATCACGGTAGCAGCCCCTTGCGCGGCGGGCAGAATCAGTACTTCCGCAATGTTGACGCGGGCCGGGCGGGTTGCCATGAACTGGATTACGTCGGCTATATCCTCGGCCTGCAAGGGTTCAAATCCCTGATAGACGCTGGCCGCCCGGTCGTTGTCGCCTTTAAAGCGCACCTGCGAAAACTCGGTTTCCACGGCACCGGGATTGACCTCCGCTACCCGAATGTGATGGGGCAGCAAGTCCAGGCGCATGCCTTTTGAGAGAGCCGCTACGGCCGCTTTCGAGGCGCAGTACACGTTGCCGTTAGCGTACGTCTCGTGGCCGGCAATAGAGCCGATGTTGATGATGTGGCCCTTTTTGCGGCGCGTCATAGCAGGCAGCAGAGCCCGGCTCACGTAGAGCAGGCCTTTCACATTGCTGTCCAGCATAGCATCCCAATCCGCGGGGTCGCCGTCTTGGATGGAAGACAACCCGTGCGCGTTGCCAGCATTGTTGATGAGTATGTCTACCTCGGCAAACTCAGTTGGCAAACTTGCTACGGCAGCTTCCACCGCCGCTTGGTCGCGCACGTCAAACACAAGAATATGCACCGGCACGGACGATAGTTCCTGCGCTAGTTCTTCGAGCCGCTCCCGCCGCCGTCCTGTTACAACCAGCTGAAACCCAGCCTTGCTCAGCGCCACCGCCGTAGCCCGACCTATACCCGACGAAGCGCCCGTAATAAAAGCAGTTTGCATGAATTTAATAGTTGATTGTTGAATAGTTAAATGGTTGGTCGTTCTGTATGTCTGTACTTGTCGAACGACCAATCACTCAACAATCAACCAATAAACCTTACTCAAATGTCAGATACAGCGTTACGGTGTTGCTGCGCAATCTTTGCAGGCTGTTGCTGTAGATGTTGTTCTCGGGTAGATATAGGTTTTTGAGGCCGTGCGAAAAACGCAGTTCTGGCGCAAACTTAAAGAACGGGTAGAACAAGTCCATTCCCACGCCATACTCAATGGCCACGTCCGTGTTATCCGTCGTGATGAAGTTTCGCTCCCGGTCCCTGCGGCGGTTGCCTACGTTTACGCTCGGTTTCACTCCTGCCACTACGTACACCCGTGTGTTGCGCCGCCGCTCCGAATGAAACTTCAGCAGCAACGGAAAATCCGCTTGCGTCGACCCAATTTCCTGGGTCAGCAGTTCGGTAGGTTCGTCCGTGTTAGCGGGGGTATAGCCCGCTGGTTTAAATTCCAGCTGACGCGTGATAAAGCTCACCCCCGGCGCAAACCGCAGGTTGAAATAGTCGGCTAGCCGTACGTCACCCACGAAGCCCACCGAGAAGCCGGGGCCATTCAGCGCATTAACCGACAAGCCCCGGTTGGTATTCAGATTCTGGATGTAAGCCGGCGACTGCTCAACCTTGAAGCGCGAAAAGTGCGGTGCAATGTAGAAACCAGGGTGAAACCACTTGTCGTCGTAGCCGGGTAGGTTGTTTACGGTAATGGATTTCACCCGCCCATTCTTGGCACGGCTGGCGCTCGATTTGCTTTTGCGTTGGGCCTGTGCCCCGAGGGAGGTAGCCAAAGCCAAGAAAATCAGTAGCGCGAAGCGGCTTACTTGTGAGCGGTGTAGATGGAGCTGATGCCGAACGTGAGGGGTTGCCATGCGGGAGTAATGAAGCCGACTTCCCGGAGGATAGCCAGAAAAGCCTGACCGTCCGGAAAGGCCTGCACCGATTCGGGCAGGTAAGTATACGCGGAGTTGTCTTTGGAAATCATCTTGCCGAAGACGGGAAGCACCCGCTGAAAATAGAAATTATATGCTTGTTTGAGAGGAAATGCGGTGGGTTTGGAAAACTCCAGAATTACCAGCTTCCCCCCCGGCCGCAGCACCCGCCGCATCTCGGCCAAGCCTTTGGTCAGGTTCTCGAAGTTGCGCACGCCAAACGAGGCCGTAACGGCATCGAAGTGGTTGTCGGGATACGGCAGGTTTTCCGAATCGCCTTGCTCTAACTGAATCCGGTGCGTCAGGCCCTTTTCTTGCAGCTTACGCCGGCCAACGGCCAGCATGCCTTCCGAAATATCAACGCCCGTTACGTGCGCATCAGCCGAGGCAGCACGCAGAGTTTCGATGGCAAAGTCAGCCGTACCGGTGGCAATATCAAGGATGCGGGCCGGCCGCAGGGCCTTCAGTTCGCCCACCGCTTTGCGCCGCCAGTAAATATCGGTGCCGGCGCTCAAAAAGTGATTCAGGAAGTCGTATTTGCCGGCAATGCTGTTAAACATGTGGGCTACCTGGGACTTCTTGCCAGCGGTGTCGTCTTTGTAAGGTACTACGGCCATGAGTCTGGGGCAAACAACGAGGATTCGGGGGCAAAATTGCCCAAACATAACGTCTGACAAGCCATTATGTTGAAAAAAAGCGGGCCAGGCATAGAGCCCGGCCCGCTTTGTAGGCTCGATCCGACAGCTTAGTCGTTGTCGGTCTTCACTTTGACTTTCTCGCCGGTAGCATCTTTCGCCTTCGAATCGATGGTACCGTCTTTGGTGATGGTCTTGCTCTTTTCGTCGTTAGCCCCTTTGGTTTTCACCTTCACTTTGTCGCTGTCCTCGTCCACCTTGGTTTTCACTTTGGTGCCGTCGGCTAGCTTCGCCTTGCTTTTGCCTGGCTGTAGCGGCATAGCAGCGCCCGGAGCCGATGAGGTACTGGTGCCTGCACCCGTGGTCGAGGTGGTGGCAGGGGCGACCCCTGGGGTTAGCACTGGAGCTGCTTCGCCTTCCTTCACAATCGGGCGGAACTCCACGCGGCGGTTAAGCTGCATGTTCTCCGGCGAATCGTTGGCCGCCGCCGGACGACGCTCCCCGTAGCTTACCGTTACCATGCGAGTCTCGGCAATACCCGATTTCTTTAGGTAGTTGTAGGCGACATCGGCGCGGTTCTGGCCCAGCACGATGTTGTATTCGTCGGTGTTGCGCGAGTCGCAGTGGCCTTCGATAGAAATATTGACACCAGGGTTGGCTTGCAAGATCGAGCTGATGCTTTGCAATTCCGTAATCGACTCAGGCCGCAGCTTATACTTGTCGGTATCGAAGTAGATGTTCTTGAATGCCACCTGCGACGTAGTATCGACGTACGGCACGTAGAAGTTCTTTTCTACAACGGTTGAATCGTTGGTTGAAATCGGTACGGCAAATTCTTCCGTGATAATGTTCGTCCCATCCTTGGTTACTGCTACTTGGTACGAACGCCCTGAAAGCACGCTCACTTGGTAATCACCGGTCAGAGGCTTGGTTACGTCGCGGTAGCTGAGCGCCGTTTTATCGGCCTGCGTGCCGCTGAATACCAATTCTACCCCCGGAATTACGGTGCTGTCGCGCAAGGAAAACACCCGGCCGCGGATGGTAGCGTTCTTGATGTAGTTGATGGTGTAAATGTCCTTTTCCCCGTAGCCCCCAATGCGGTACGACGATAGGTAGGCATAGCTGCCATCGGGGCTCAAGCGGTAGTAAGTGTCGTCATCGGGCGTATTCACTGGATAGCCCATGTTTTCGGGGCGGCCCCATCTCTTTGCTATCGAATCGTACTCCGACTTAAAGATGTCATAGCCCCCCATAGTGTTGTGGCCGCGCGACGAGAAATAAAGCGTTTTGCCGTCGCGGCTCAGGTACGGGCTGTCGTCGTCGTACTTGGTGTTGATGGCCGTGCCCATCGACTTGGCGGGCCCCCAGTCCCCACCGGCTTGCCGGGTGGAATAGTAAATATCGAGCGAGCCGTCTTCCGAGTACTTACCGGTCGAGAAATAGATTGCGAGGCCGTCTGGCGTAATAAAGGCATCCGACTCGAATGCTTTCGAGTTGACGTTCTGATTTAACTTCTTAGGCGCCGTCCAATCACCGCCCGACTTCTCCGAGTAGAAGATGTCACCGTTCTCGTCCTGGCGATACATGAGTAGCTTGCTGTCATTGTCGAAGAGTTGGGTGGAAGCATCGTGGCCTTTGCCGTTGAGCACCCCGCTTAGGGAACGAGGTTTATCCCAGTTTTCGTCGTCGATGCGCTTGGTTTCGAAGATGTCTTCGTAGTACTCGCCGTCGGTGGCTAGGTTGCCGCCTTTTTTACCGTCTGGGTTACCAGCACCCGTTACGTTTTCGCCGCGCGAGGTGAAGAGCAGCAACTTATCGTCGGCCGAGATAACAGGGCTGTGCTCGGCGTACGGTGTGTTTACCGTAGGTCCGAGGTTCTTCACGAAGATATCCTTGGGGCTGTTGAACTGCACCTTGGCGTTCTTCGAGTGCTGGATCAACTGTGCCAGCTCGGCTTTGCGCGTGTCTTTGGGCTTGAGCGTAACGTTGTAGGCCTGAAAGTGCGCAATGGCCTCATCGAAATTGTAGTTCAAGTGGTCGACGCGGCCGAGCCAATATTCCACGTCCTTCGAAACCTTTGGCTTCAGCTTCTGGGCTTTGTAGATATAGTCACTGGCTTTCTCCTTATCAAACGACATGTAAGAAATACCAGCCCGGAACAAGGCTAGGGGATTGTTGGGCTCCTTAGCCAACACTTGCTCATAGAAAGGGATAGAGGCCCGATAGTTCTCTTGCTCGAAGAACTTATTTGCGGTCTTGAGCTGCTTGCGCGTGCTCTGAGCTAGCGTGGGCTGGGCCACGGCAGCCGCCAGAGCGAAAGCGCAAGAGGCTTTCAATAACCTTCTGACTAAGTTGTTCATTGTTGGAGGGGTTTGAAGAATAAGGAGATGCGGAGGAGTTTGGAGAGAAAACTGCGGGCGCAAATAATGGCCAAGCCGGTTTTAGTTGAGTTGCCTCGTTATACTGAAAACCCATTTTAGGGTTAAGTCGAATGTTATTTTTCGCTATTACAAAGTTCTGAGAAGAACTCTTTTTAGAGATTAATGCTTTTTAGTTGTTTGCGCAGTACAAAGCAATTTGCGGGCAAAGATAGAAATTTTATAATACGGCCTTGACCTCATCCAACTACTTCTCAAGTATTTATAAATTTAGATTTATGCAGACACAAGAGTTAAACCTGTTTTGCAATTAAAGAATACTAGTAACGCGCAAATATAGACGGGCTTCAGATATAGCAATGGTTCTAGCTGAAAATTTATATTCTCGGCCTTTGGCATTCTAACCTCTTATCTTTGTACATAAACCAGTTGTACTGTTCCATGCAAATTCGTGAAGCTGAATTCTTGATGAGTAACACGCGGGTCGATCAATGCCCGGCGCCTACTCTCCCCGAATATGCGTTTATCGGTCGTTCCAACGTAGGTAAATCGTCGCTTATTAATATGCTCACCGAGCGGCGAGGTTTAGCCAAGACCTCCTCGCTCCCCGGCAAAACGCAGCTAATTAATCATTTCCTTATTAACAAGGAGTGGTATTTAGTGGATTTACCGGGGTATGGCTACGCCAAAACCAGTAAAGTGAACCGGGTAGCGTGGACCCGAATGATTAATTTTTATTTGCGGCAGCGGCCTAATCTAGCTTGCGTATTTGTCTTGATTGATTCGCGTCATCCGGCGCAAACTGTCGACTTGGAATTTATGGAAATGCTCGGCACAGAAGGAATTCCTTTTGTAATGGCATTTACAAAAGCCGACAAACAATCGAACAGCCGGACCCAACTCCAAGTAGCCGAGTACATGAAAAAGATGTCGGAAAACTGGGACGAGGTACCACAACATTTTATTACGTCGGCAGAGGAAAAAACGGGCCGCGACGAACTGTTGGCTTTCATCGAGAATGTAAATCGACAGCTGGCCGAAGCTCAGCAGAATGCCTAAATTGGCCCTGAAATTGCCACGACTGCGGGCGGCATTGTCGCTTTGCTTCTTTGTATTTCCTGATTCCACCCCCATGAAAAAAATCACTTTTGCGCTAGCACTGGCTCTTGTTACCGGCTCCGCCTCTGTTTTTGCGCAAACGACCAAACCTAAGTCCATTGGTCCAGTTCCGGAAACTGCACCTGCCACCCCAGCCGCCCCGCAACACCAGGTTGGCGGTGTCAACAAGGCCATTCCGGTGGCCGAGTACTACGAGGGGGGTCAGGATGCCATGTATGCTTTCATTGAGAAAGAAAAGAAATACCCCATTCTAGCCAAGCGCAACCGCATTCAGGGCACCTGCGTGGTTAGCTTCACGCTAACCACCAATGGCACACTAGAGAACGTGAAGTTGGTTACAAAGAATATTGGCGGCGGCCTTGGCGAGGAAGCTCTACGCGTGGTGCGGCTCTTGCAATTCAAGAAGCCCGATTACGCCGTGTTAACCAGCTTGCCAATCGTGTTTAAATTGCCGGCACCGGGTCAAGCCGCCGCGACTGAGTAACTTTGCCTTTTCCAACAACTGTTCTGTACTTATGCCCTACGACCTCAAGGAGATTGCCGCTATCAGCGGAATGCCCGGTCTGTACCGCCTCGTGAAGCCTACCCGCGCCGGGGTTATTATTGAAAGCCTGGATGCGCGTGCCGCCCGTTCAGTGGCCTCCGCCCGCAACAAAGTATCGTTGCTCCAGGAAATTTCCATCTACACCCAGGACTACGACCAAACCGTACCCCTGACGGAAGTTTTCGACCGAATTCATTTGAAATACGGCACCGAGCTAGCCGTCAACAGCAAATCCGACGACCGGGAGCTGACGGCCTTCATGGGCGAAATCGTTCCTGATTACGACCGAGACCGGGTTTATATGTCGGATATCAAGAAGCTGGTGCAGTGGTATCAGGCGGTGAGTGGCACATTGGAATACCAGGCGCCCGCCACCGAAACGGAAGAATCAACCGAAGACACCGCAGCAGTGACCGTTGCTGCCGACCAACCCGCTGCTGCCGCTACCGAAGAAACCCCAAGCAACGCGGCAGCTACGAACGAGTAGCCGTTAGCCTTGTTTTTAACGTCATGCAAAAAGCCCGCTCGGATATGCTCCGGGCGGGCTTTTTATTGGGATTTAGCTCCTAGCTAACCTGTTGCTCCTGCGCCAGAAATTCTTCGGCTCGCTCTACCAGTTCCTGCGAACCAATAAAGAGCGGGCAACGGGCGTGCATATCCTGCGGCCGAATTTCCATGGTGCGCATGTGGCCGTTGCTGGACTTGCCACCGGCTTGCTCCACAATGAAGGCTAGTGGGTTGCACTCATACATGAGGCGCAATTTGCCATCTGGCGATTTGCTGGTGGGCGGATAAATATAGATGCCGCCTTTAAGCAGGTTGCGGTGAAAATCGGCAACTAGGGAGCCTATGTAGCGGGCCGAGAAGTTGTCTTGCTTGCAGTGCGCGACAAAGGCCGCTACACCTGGTGAGAAAGATTCGGAGCTGCCCTCGTTCACAGAATACACATTGCCGGTTTTGGGCGTGATAATCTGCGGGTGCGAAAGGAAAAATTCGCCCAAGGAAGGCTCGTAAGTGAAGCCGTTTACGCCATTGCCGGTGGTATACACCATCATGGTGCTGGAGCCATAGATAACATAGCCAGCCGCCACTTGGTTGGTACCGGTTTGCAAGCAGTCGGCCAAGCTACCTTCCGTGCCCGTCGGCGACACGCGCCGGTAGATGCTGAAGATGGTGCCGATACTCACGTTTACGTCGATGTTGGAAGAGCCATCGAGTGGGTCAATAGCCACAATGTACTTGCCCTGCACGTTGCCGGTCTGAATAACTTCTTCGTCTTCCTCACTGATAATGGTACACACCTCGCCCCCATTGCGCAACGCCCGAATGAAACGGATGTTGGCAATAACATCGAGCTTTTGCTGGTCTTCGCCCTGCACGTTGCGGTTGCCATAGGCTCCGGCAATATCAATGAGGCCAGAGCGGTTGATTTCGCGGTTCACGATTTTGGTGGCCAAAGCAATATCGCGGAGCAGTTGGGAAAGCTCTCCAGTTGCGTAAGGAAAATCCTCCTGCTTCCGCATGATAAAGCGGTCCAGGGTGGTGCCAACGGGCAGCGCCAGCTTGTCGTGTTGATTCATATAGGATCAGGAAGATGAAAGGTCGGGGTGTGCTCAAAATTAAACTCTTTTTCGGGGTTGAAAAAGCGAAATTTCGCTCTGGCGAAGGCAGAAGAATTGGAGAGGCCCTAAAGGCGCCGAACTGCATCAGAAGCGGACAGAGCGCCATTTCCTACATTTGAAGCCATGCAGCACTCTCAACCTCTCAGGATTTACAAGTTCGGTGGCGCTTCGGTGAAAGATGCCGCTGCCATCAACAACCTTGGTGGCATCGTGCGCCAGCACGGCACCAACGGGTTGCTGTTAATTGTGGTGTCGGCAATGGGCAAAACCACCAATGCGCTGGAAGAAATTTTTCAACTAGCCTACACCGGCCAGGAGTATACTGCCCTTCTGGCGCAACTGACCGAGTTTCACCGCTCTGTTGCGCGCGAACTGCTGCCCCACCATGACGGCAAGGCAGCCAACACGACGGACGACGAACCGAGCTTAGAGCAACTGCTAGAGCAGCTCGGTGACCGGCTGGCTACCCTCACCACGGATGAGTTCGACAAGCAGTACGACCAAGTAGTAAGCTTCGGTGAGCTTTTGGCCACCCGGATTGTGGCCAGCGCCCTGGGCGCTCAGTGGCTGGACTGCCGCCCCCTGCTTCGCACCGACCACACCTGGCGCGAAGGCCGCGTAGACTGGCCTACTACGGAGCGCAATCTAACGGCGGCCATGCCCCCACTGCTTACCTACGGCCCCGTCGTGACGCAGGGCTTTTTGGGCGGCACGGCTAGCGGCTACACCACCACTCTCGGCCGGGAGGGCTCCGATTATACGGCGGCTATTTTCGCGTATTGCCTCGGAGCCGAATCGGTGACTATCTGGAAAGACGTGGCGGGCTTACTGAATGCCGACCCCAAGATTTTCGAGGATACGGTGCGCTACCCGGAAATCAGCTACCAGGAAACCATTGAAATGGCGTACTACGGGGCTTCGGTTATTCACCCCAAAACCATCAAGCCGCTGGCTGTGCGCCAGATTCCGTTGTACGTGAAGTCGTTTGTGGATGCCACAGCCGAGGGCACCAAGATTCACGATTGTCGGCACGGGCTGCTCGTACCAGCCTTCATTCGCAAGGTCAACCAGTGCTTGATTTCGTTTGAATCCAAGGACCTCACTTTTATTTCCGAGGAAAACCTAGAGGTAATATTCGGAGCGCTGGCGCAGGTCCGGCTGAAAATCAACCTGATGCAGAACTCGGCCATCAGCTTTTCCGTCTGCACCGACTTTTCTTCCTATCGGCTCGATAAGCTGCTGACTGCCCTGCGCGAGCAGTTCACAATTCACTACAACACCGACCTGGAGCTGTACACCATCAAGAACTACGATGCGGCCAGCCTTCAGCGTCTCACTACGGGCCGCGATTTGCTCCTGGAGCAGCGCACCCGCCAGACTTTTCAATTTATTTGCCGCCGCGCTTCGTAACAGAACAATAGCGGGCGCTGGGGTCGGCCCAACTCTTTTGTGGAGGACCGTATAGCAAGGGGCTTGCTGAGGGTAGCAGGTAAGAGGCCGGTAGCAGTGGATAAACGTTTTGCATCCACCTCCTTGCTTCTTGCCTGACTAATTACTACCTGCTCACCTGCTATCCATCATCTTCTCAACCCCAACCATTT
Organism: uncultured Hymenobacter sp.; assembly: GCF_964242765.1. Lineage (NCBI taxonomy): Bacteria > Pseudomonadati > Bacteroidota > Cytophagia > Cytophagales > Hymenobacteraceae > Hymenobacter > uncultured Hymenobacter sp. The sequence continues at coordinate 73,795 of NZ_CAXTBM010000022.1, read as the reverse complement.
AAATTTCAGCAACATGGCAGTTCTTGTAGGCAAGCGGGCTCCCTCATTTAAGGCTCCTGCCATTATCAATGGCGAGTTCGAGGAAGATTTCTCGCTCGACCGTTACCTGGGCAAAAAGCACGTTATCTTTTTCTTTTATTCAGCTGATTTCGCTTTCGTTTGCCCCACCGAAATACTTGCTTTTCAGGAACGACTAGCTGATTTTGAAGCAAAAGGAGTGGCCATTGTGGGCTGCTCCACCGATACGCGCTATACGCACTTGGCCTGGCTGCAAACCCCGCGCGAAGAAGGGGGTATTATGGGCATTACGTACCCGCTGGTAGCGGATGCGAGCAAAACTATTTCGGCCAACTACGATGTACTTGGGGGCCGCTACGACTACAATGAGGCCGGCGAAATGGTGTTCGTTGGGATTCCCTTGGCGTACCGGGGCCTGTTTCTGATCGACCGAGACGGTATTGTTCGGCATCAGGTAGTGAATGATGGGCCGCTGGGCCGGAGCGTAGAAGAAGCGTTGCGCATGGTGGACGCGCTGCAACATTTCGAAGTGAAAGGCGAAGTATGTCCGGCCGGTTGGCAAGCGGGTCATCAGGCATTGCCGCCCACCCGTGAGGGCCTAGCCAAGTATCTCGGTAAACTTCACTAGAACGGGCTTCTCTGTAGTGAGGCAAAAGACAGATTCCTTGTAGTCAGGATTTTCAGCTTATCTAGCCACCAAAAACCCGGTACTAGCTTATCCCAGGAGTACGGTTGTCATGCCGACACTCCGTGTTTCTGGGATAAGCTAGTACCGGGTTTTTGGCAGCTAGCAATCGGCGATTACCTGTCGGAAACATAGTAATGGTTGTTAGCCGTACTTTTGCGCGGCTTTCTGCTTGTGGAAAGCTGGTATTGTCAGCACCACCTATAAAGCGGAGACTGAACCTAGCAACCAGAAACTCAACACTTGCTTTTCTTGTACATAGTATCCTTGCGCCTGTACGCCCTGTTGTTGCGGTTGGCGGCGCCCTTTGTGTTAAAGGCGAAACAGTGGGTGCGAGGGCAGCGCAACTTGCTGCCGCGCATTCAGCAGGCATTACAAGCCGAGACGGCTCCTCTCGCTTGGTTTCACTGCGCCTCACTCGGCGAATTCGAGCAGGGCCGGCCCTTGATGGAGGCGTACGCGCAGCAGTACCCGAGTGATAAAATAGTGCTGACTTTCTTTTCGGCTTCGGGTTACGAAGTGCGCAAAAACTGGCCGGGCGCGGCCTATATCTTCTACCTTCCCCTGGATACGGCCGAAAATGCTCGCCTTTTCGTGGCGGCGGCGCGGCCCCGGCTGGCTGTTTTTGTGAAGTACGAGTTCTGGCATTTCTTTTTGCAAGAACTAAAGCAGCAGCGCGTACCTACTATTTGCGTATCGGCCATTTTCTGGCCCAAGCAAGTGTATTTTCGGCCCTGGGGTGGCTTCCACCGGCAGATGTTGCGCGAGTTCACTCACATCTTCGTCCAGAACCAGACGTCGGTGGAGATGCTAGGGGCGATTGGGGTATCCCAGGCCAGTGTGGCCGGCGACACCCGCTTCGATACCGTGGTGCGTACGGCCGCGGCCCTGCCCCGGCCCCTGCCGCTCCTCGATGCTTTTACCGACGATTGGGCACCGGTATTCATCATCGGTAGTTCTTGGCCCGAAGATTTGCCGGTTCTAACGCCGCTGTTGCAGAAGTACCAGGAAAAGATGCGTTTCATTGTGGCGCCCCATGAAATCAGTGAAACGAATCTGCGCTTGGTGGAAGAAGCGCTGCCTGGGCGGGTGGTGCGCTACTCCCGCACCGATACGGCCACCGCAGCCGCAGCTCGGGTGCTGCTTATCGATAATGTAGGCCTGCTTAATCAGTTGTACCGTTTCGGCCACTATGCGTATATCGGCGGGGCTTTCGGCAAAGGGCTGCACAACACGCTGGAGGCGGCGGCCTTTGGCTTGCCGCTGTTTTTCGGCCCTACGTATCACAAGTTTAAGGAAGCGCAAGATTTAGTCGCGCTCGGTTGTGCCTTTCCGGTGACGTCGGCCGAGGAGCTACAAAAAGCCTTTGCTCCCCTTTTTCACCGCGAAGAACTACGCCTTAGCGTACAAGACCTAAGCCTCGACTACGTGCACGACCACAGCGGCGCTACCAACACCATCATGCAATGGGTGGCGGCGAATTTGTGAGGGCGGGAAGCAGCATATGGCGAAACACAAGTTACTTCCCGCCCTCACGCAAGCACGTAGCTCCCGCAGGCCCGCAGCCACCGAAACCATTGAATATCACTTCCTCATTCACTTATTTGCTTGCTCCCATGACCGGAACCATCGTTAAATCTACGGGCTCGTGGTACGTGGTGCGTGAGCTAGGCACGGGGCAGTTGCACCGGTGCCGGCTGCGGGGCAAGTTCAAGATGAAGGGCCTAAAAGTAAGCAACCCGCTGGCCGTGGGCGACCAGGTGGAGTTTACGGTGGAAGAGCAGACGGAAGGTGCGGGCGTGATTCACCACATCGAGCCGCGCCGCAACTACATTATCCGCCGCTCGGTGCACAAAACTGAACATTCCCACATCGTGGCCGCCAACCTCGACTTGGCCATGCTGGTCGTGACGCTGGCTTCCCCCGCCACCTCGTTCGGCTTTATCGACCGGTTTCTGGTGACGGCCGAAGCGTACAGCATCCCGGTAACGCTGATTTTCAATAAAACCGACCTCTACGACGACGACCTGAACGACTACCAAGGCCAAATTCAGGCAATGTATCAGCGGATCGGCTATCCTGGTCTGCGCTGCTCGGCTCATACCGGCGAGGGCATAGCGGCTATCGACAACTTACTCGAAGGCCGCACCACGCTGCTTTCCGGTCATTCGGGGGTGGGCAAAAGTACGCTCATCAACACCTTGGTACCCGACCTCGACATTAAAACCGCTGAAATCAGCGAGTTTTCCGATAAGGGTGTACACACCACCACGTTTGCGGAGATGCTGGAAGTACGGCCTAGCACGTTCATCATCGACACGCCTGGCATCAAGGAGCTAGGCCTGGTTGATGTGAAGGCAGGGGAGCTAGCGCACTTTTTCCCCGAAATGCGCGCCTTGCTCAATCAGTGCCGCTACCACAACTGCCAGCACACCCACGAGCCCGGCTGCGCCGTGCGCGAAGCCGTGGACAAAGGTAAAATAGCCCTCCCGCGCTACGACAGCTACGTGAGCATGCTGGAAGCCGACGACAACCGACGGTAAGGTGCTAAAGCGCTAAAAGCAGAATGTCAGGCCAAGAAACCAAGCAGTAGAGCTGCTTCGGCTCCTTGGCCTGACATTCTGCTTTTAATTCCGTACTCACTAGCTCACCATTTCATCTGCTATGAAGATTGCATTTCTAGGCCTTGGCAACATGGGAGAAGCCATGGCGACCAACCTGCTGAAAGCCGGCCACGAGCTTACCGTTTATAACCGCACGGCCAGCAAAGCTGCGCCGCTAGCGAAACTAGGCGCTACGGTAGCTGCCACCCCCGCCGAGGCGGTCCAAGAGGCTGCCATTGTCTTCTCGATGGTAACCGACGATGCAGCGTTGCAAACCTTATGCACTGGCCCCGATGGGTTGTTGCCCGCCCTCATGCAAGGCGCCGTTCACGCCTCGTGCAGCACCGTAGCGCCCGACACCAATCGTCGGTTGGCGGAAGAGCACGCCCGGCAGGGGGCGCACCTGGTGGCAGCGCCGGTATTTGGCAAGCCTGATGCGGCAGCGGCGGCTAAGCTCTGGTTGATTATGGCCGGCGACGAAGGCGCCAAGAAAACCTTGCGGCCCGTGCTGGAAGTGTTAGGGCAAGGCAGCGCCCAGGATTTCGGCCCCGACCCCGGCGCCGCCAACATCATCAAGCTGTGCGGCAACTTCATGCTTGGCGCCGCCATCGAAGCCATGGCCGAGGCTTTCACGCTGGCCCAGAAAAGCGGCCTCGACCGGCAGCAGGTGTACGAGTTTTTCACGAGCACGCTCTTCAACCTGCCCATCTACAAAAGCTACGGCAAGCTGGTGGCCGAGCGCCATTACCAGCCCGTTGGCGCTGCCCCCGCCATCATTCGCAAAGACCTGCGCCTGGTACTCGATGAGGCTCGAACTCAAGTAGTGCCGATGCCCTTCGCCAATATTATTTTCGATCAACTTTCCGCAACTATGGCCAAAAAGGAAGAGGTGGACTGGGCCGGTTTCGCAGAGCGAGTAGCGGAAAACGCAGGCTTGTAGTTGTTGATACGAAGCTTGAAGCTTCGGGCTACAGATAGCAAAAGAGCCCGGCTGTTGTTCACAGCCGGGCTCTTTTGTAAGTGAAAACAAGAAAGCTTATCCTTCTTTAGGTAGCACTACCCCGTCGATGATGTGCGTGACGCCGTTGCTGGATATAACGTCGGGAGTTTGCACGGCGGCGGGGGCATCGGTGCCATTGCTTACCATTACTTTGCCTTCCTTCACGCTGATCGTCAATTTCTGACCGTTCACCGTTGTTAGTTGCTGACCGTCTCTGAGGTCTTGCGCTAGCAGGCGGCCTGCAATAACGTGGTAAGTCAGCACACCTTTCAACTTATCTTTGCTTTCCGGCTTCATCAAGCCATCAAGAGCCCCTTTGGGTAGCTTGTCGAAGGCGGCATTATTGGGGGCGAAAACCGTGAACGGACCAGCCCCACTCAGCGTGCCGTCGAGGCCGGCGGCTTGCACAGCCTTCACTAGAGTAGTTACGCTGCTGGCTTGCACGGCATTCTGCACGATGGTTTTGTCGGGCGTCATGGCCACCCCATCCACCATCACGCCATCTGGTTTGGCCATGCGCGCCGAGTCGGACATCAGTGCCGCCGAATCGACAGTGGTAGCGGTGGCGGGCGTGGTGGACGTGGCTGTTTCCGCAGTTTTGCTGTCGCCGCAGCTGCTGATACCAAACGTGAGCAGCCCAGCCGACAACAAACCGACAGAGGTGGTGCGCAGAGAATTCTTCATAAAATACCGAACGAAAGTTAATTGAAACCAGGAAAACGTGCTTGCTAGCTTGCAATACACAAATATGCTACGAAACTCCCCGAGCAACCGGATGTTTCTTGGATTTCAAAATAGCTACCTTTGCAGGAGGCCGGCATTTGTCGGCTGGCACTTAGCGAGGCTAAGTGTTCGTTCCATCTGTCTGTTTCCCACAATCATGAAAACTGCCGAAATCCACACCAACCGTGGTGTGATGAAAGTGGAGTTCTACGAGCAAGACGCTCCCAACACTGTAAAGAACTTCACTGACCTGGCGAAAAAAGGCTTCTACGACGGCCTGAAGTTTCACCGCGTTATCCCCAACTTTATGATTCAGGGTGGCTGCCCTAACTCGCGCGATGGCGCCAAAGGCATGCCTGGCACCGGCGGCCCCGGCTACAAAATCGACTGCGAACTAACCGGCGAGCGTCAATACCATGAGCGCGGCGTGCTGAGCATGGCCCACGCCGGCCGCAACACCGGCGGCAGCCAGTTCTTCATCGTTCACGACCGTCAGAACACCGCCCACCTCGACCGCAACCATACCGTGTTCGGTAAAGTGGTGGAAGGCCTGGAAGTCATCGACCAAATCAAAGGCAACGACGAGATTCAGAAGATTGTGGTGAGCGAAGATGCTGCGTAAGCTTCCGCTTCAATACAAGCGCTAACGCAAAAGCCCCGCATACTAAAAAGTATGCGGGGCTTTTGTATTGGTTGCGCACCGCTTCCAATGTAAAGAAGGGGCACTGGTGGTTGCCAAATCTATTTGCGGCCACTTCTATTTAGCGTCTCCGGCCGCGCTGCGGCTTCTCGTCTTCGTCCTCGTCGTCATCTTCGCCGAAGCTCGGCATGGTGAACATCGAGGAAAGCAAATCCTTGAACTGGGCGCCG
>NZ_CAXTBM010000022.1:0-67886 GCF_964242765.1 uncultured Hymenobacter sp. | reverse complement strand
AAATCAGGCTGTATTCGGCTAGGCCGTGGAGCAGGAATTCCATCAGAAACCACATGGTTTCCTTGTCTTCGTTGGGGTGCAACTCCTTCACGATGTCGCGCAGGCCAGGCACTTGGTCGAGGGCGGCGTGGTAGTCCTTGTCGGAGGCATCGTGCAGCATATCGACGGTGTTGCCGCTGCCGAACCATTCCTGCACCGTTTTGTAGGGACTAGGGCGGGCTTTAAGCTTCTTGGCTTTGTCGGGGTCAGGGAAGTAGTTTAGGAACAGCGTGCGAATGGCTTTGCCCATCAGCTTCTCGGCCACAATGCCGGCTCCCTCCTGCTCACCCTCGTACACCAGTTCCACCTTGCCGGTTACAGCAGGCACAGCCGAAATAAAGTCACCTAGACGTACGTACGTTTTCTTGTCGCCATTGATGAGGGCGCGCCGCTCGGCACCGGCCACTACCTGCTCGTAAGCCGAGATGGTGAGGCGGGCTGATACGCCACTTTTGGCATCCACAAACTCGGAAGCGCGGGCTTCTACGGCCACTTGCTCCACCAGATCGTGGATGATTTCGTTGGTAGTCACTAGGCCGCGCTGCTCTTCTTTGATGCGGGCTTCCTGCTTGGTGATGCGCTTGCCGATTTCAATGGATTTCGGGTAGTGCGTGATGATCTGCGCGTCAATCCGGTCCTTGAGCGGCGTCACGATAGAGCCGCGGTTGGTGTAGTCCTCGGGGTTGGCCGTGAACACAAATTGCAGATCCAGCGGCAGCCGCACCTTGAAACCACGAATCTGAATGTCGCCTTCTTGCAAAATATTGAAAAGCGACACCTGGATGCGAGGCTGCAAGTCGGGCAGCTCATTAATGACGAAGATGCCGCGATGCGCCCGCGGAATCAAGCCGAAGTGAATTACCCGCTCGTCGCTGTACGGCAGCTTGAGGGTAGCTGCTTTGATAGGGTCGGCGTCGCCGATAAGGTCGGCCACGGATACGTCGGGAGTAGCTAGCTTCTCGGTGTAGCGCTCGTCGCGGTGCATCCAGCTTACGGGCGTGTTGTCGCCGTGCTCGGCTATCAGGTTTTTAGCAAACACGGATAGCGGCTGCAAGGGGTCGTCGTTTAGCTCGGAGCCTTCGACCACCGGAATGTACTCGTCGAGCAAACCCACCAGCAAACGCGCAATGCGGGTTTTGGCCTGCCCCCGCAAGCCGAGCAGGTTGATGTGATGACCGGCCAGGATGGCGCGTTGCAGGTCCGGAATAACGGTTTCCTCGTAGCCATAGATGCCCGGAAACACTTCAGTCTTACTTTGCAGCTTGGCAATCAGGTTGTCGCGCAGCTCTTGTTTAACGGAACGTGGCTGATACCCGCTGGCCCGGAGCTGGCCCAGCGTACGAATAGATTCTTGTTTCATCGGGAGTTGTGACGGGGGTGTATAGGCCCCAAGTTGTTTAACCGCTTAGATGCGGCAGAGGTTCAGGCGAAATGCAACTAGTGATGGCGCCGCCACCAGCTAAGTTATGTCACATCATTATGTGATAGCTATTTAACGATAGACTATGTAGTCTTGCAATAACGGAAAAGTTGAAAGCGAGATGAGAAAAGTTACACGTGTAATTGGTATCTGCGTGGCGACTGTGGCCGTGCTCGTAGTAGCTCTGGTTTTGTTTATAAGCGTGCGCGGCGTCCCGAACTACACCGTGCCAGCGGTGCCAGCTCAGGAAGTGGCGGCAACGCCAGCACGCTTAGCCCAAGGCGAAAAGCTGGCTGTGGCCATGTGCGCCGATTGTCATCTCAACAAAACCACCCAGAGCCTGACAGGAGGCCTACTCAACGATTTGCCGCCGGAGTTTGGCAAGATCTACGCCTCCAACATCACGCAGGAACCCACGCACGGCGTCGGCCAGTGGACTGACGCCGAACTAATTGCGCTACTCCGCACCGGCATTGGGCGCGATGGGCGCTACCGCTTAGTGATGCCCCAATTCGTGCATATGTCGGATGAAGACATCAATAGCTTGGTGGTGTTTCTGCGCTCGAATCATGCTTGGGTGAAACCAAAGACGGTTGCCACTCCCCCACAAGAACCGTCGTTGCTAACTAAGGCACTGACGAATACCGTGATGAAACCCGCCCCCCTGCCTACGAAGGCTATTGTAGCGCCTTCTGCTGCCAACCCCGTAGCGCTAGGCCATTACCTGGTAACGGCGCGCTACTTATGCTACGATTGTCACTCCCAAAATTTCCAAACCAATAACGCTTTGGAACCAGAAAAATCGGAGGGCTACCTCGGCGGCGGCAACGAGTTTATCACCACCGATGGCAGCACCATCACCTCCCGCAACTTGACCATGGACCCTGAAACGGGCCTTGGCGACTGGACCGAGGCAGAATTCACTCGCGCCGTAAAATACGGCCTGTCCTCCCGCCGACCCGTGCGGGCGCCTATGCCCCGGTTTTCGGTGATGAGCGACGAGGAAGCGCACGCCATTTTCGCTTATCTGCAAACCGTACCGCGAATCAAGCGTCCTACTTCGGAAGCCAAGGGCGCAGTAGCTGCCCAATAAGCTATAAGTGAAGAAGCTGGTCTTCCTCCTTCATGAAAGAGAAAAACCAGCTTCTTCACTTGCTCGGCTACCGCCCTAGAGCGTCTTCCGCCGGTTGCGCTTGTAGTCCTCGAAAATCATGTGGCCCAAGCCTTTCAACGACGAGTAATAGGCCTTGCCTTGATTGACTTCCGTGAATTCATTCACGAACTGCTTCAGATACGGGTCGGAGGCAATCATGAAAGTGGTAATGGGCACCTTGAGGCGGCGGGCGGCAGCCGCTAGGTTCAAGGTTTTGTTGACCACTTTGCGGTCAAGGCCAAAGCTGTTTTTGTAGTAACCGCCAGCCGGTTCCTTCAGGCAAGTGGGCTTACCATCAGTAATCATAAAGATCTGCTTGTTCGGCGTTTTGCGCTTGCGCAATAAGTCTAGGGCCAATTCCAGGCCGGCTACCGTGTTGGTGTGGTACGGACCGACTTGCAGGTACGGCAGGTCTTTCACCTCGATCTGCCAGGCATCGTTGCCGAATACCAGCACGTCGAGCGTGTCTTTGGGGTACTTCTGCTTCACCAGCTCGGCTAGGGCCATGGCCACTTTCTTAGCCGGCGTGATGCGGTCCTCGCCGTACAGAATCATGGAGTGCGAAATGTCGATCATGAGCACCGTGCTGGTTTGGCTTTTATGCTCGTTTTCGCGCACTTCCAAGTCACCTTCGGCCAGCATAAACTCATCCGACAACCCGTGGTTGAGTTGGGCGTTGCGAATGGATTCGGTCATCGAAATCTGGTCGAGCGAGTCGCCGAACCGGAATTCGCGCATGTCGGTGCTTTGCTCGTCGCCCTGGCCGGTGTGCGGGGTGCGGTGGTTGCCCTGGCCGGATTTTTTCAGCTTGCCGAAAATTTCTTCGAGCGAGCTTTTGCGAATTTGCTGCTCACTCTTGGCCGTGATGTTGAAGGCACCTGCCTTCTGCGGATCTTCGTCGATGTAGCCTTTCTTCTTTAGGTCTTCGATGAAATCCCCCATCCCGTAGTCGTCATCGGTGAGGCCGTACTGCTTGTCGAGCTCGTTGAGCCAGGACAGCGTTTCGGCCACATCGCCCGAAGTGATGGTGATGAGCTGCATGAATATCTTAAACAAAGAGTCGAAGCCTTTCTCGGGCGACTCCTCGGGCACGTAATCTTGGAAACGGAAGCCTGCGGACATAGGAAAGAGATTGAGTTGTCAGAACAACGGACGGGGAAAGTTAGTTTTTCGTTTGTCGTTGTTTGTGTTTCAAGTTACACGATGTAGCATCAGCACAAGATGAACTTCAGCTTCTAATGAGATAATGAGACGGTCCCTGGCTAGGCTACGACGAACCACCAATGAAATTCAAACTATAAACCCTTGATCCTATGAAAGCAATTTGGAACAACACGGTCGTGGCCGAGAGCAATGACACCGTTGTGGTTGAAAACAACCACTATTTCCCGGCTGACTCTGTTAAAAAAGAGTTTTTCGAGGACAGTATTGCGCACACCAGTTGTCCCTGGAAAGGGCGAGCCAGCTACTACTCGCTTCGCGTGAACGGCGAGCTAAACAAAGATGCCGCCTGGTACTACCCCGAGCCAAAAGAAGCGGCACAGCAGATTCAGGGGCGCGTAGCGTTTTGGAAGGGCGTACAGGTAACTGCCTAACCCTCAAGGCTATATTGCCATAACTGCAACCTACTGTTGAACTAAACGGTAAATGCGGTAGGGCGCCGGCTCGAAAGTAGGCGGTACCCTACCGCATTGTTATGAAAGCGCCTACTGTTTCACTGCTCCTGGTTTTGTTAGCGGCTTGCGATGCCCCTCGGGCCACCGAGGCGTCGGACCCGGCTACCTTGCGCGCAACTGCCACGCCTACCCCCGCGGCCACTCCGGTTAGCTTTCGGAAGGAGCTGCGTGAGGGCAACCACCGCTTTGTGCTGCAAACCACCGGCAAGGGCGCGCAACGGCTGATGGAACTACGGGTGGAAAAGAACGGTCGGGAGCTGCTTACCAATACGCAGGCCGTGGAAGGCACCGTTGAGGACGCCGTTGCGACCAATCTTAACAACGACGATTCTCCGGAGCTGCTAGTTTTCATCACCGACGCGGGCAGCGGCTCCTACGGGCAGCTTGTGGGCTACGAGTTCAACAGCCAAGGCCGTCGCACCCTTTCACTGCCCGAACTTAGTGGTGTTGCGGCCAAAGGCTACCAGGGCCACGATACTTTCAAGGTCGAAGGCCAGGAGGTGGTTCGCACTTTTCCGGTTTATCTTGACGCTGATCCCAACTGCTGCCCGAGTGGCGGACAACGCGCTGTGCAGTACAAATTGCCAGCTGGCAGCACTGTATTCAAACAAGTTAACTATAGGAATCAAACGCGTTAGACTTGTATTGCAATAAACCTAGATTATTAATAACAAATCTTCGTATACGCATTCTACAGCAGATTTTTAATCGAGTACAGCACTTGCTAAAGACAGGTGTTTATGTGTTTAGAATTTGTATTCCAGATAGAATATAATATCTTGCGCCAATATTTTTGAAGTGCCGAATCAGACAGCCTCGAAGAGAAAACACCGGCCACTTACTGCTTGACTTCTATCCTGCTACTCCCATACCCATTAAGGGGCTTGTACGCAAACCAAACTTACTTCCACGTCCACTCTTCCCTAATCATATTATCATGAAAGCACGTGTTCTAGTGTTACTTGGCGCCTCGGTTGTGGCAGCCACTGCCTGCGATTCGTCGCGAGGTGTTGTTGAAGACACTTCAACTCAACTGTCGACGGCGGAAAGCACGGTGGCTACTGAGCCCGTTAGTTTTTCCCGGGACCTGACGCAGGGTGAGTCTCGCTTTGAAATTCGCACAACCGGCTCTTCTGCGCAACGGCAGCTTACTATCCGCTCTTACCGCGGGGCCGCTCTTACTACCGAACCCGTGCGCCTCGACATCAACGGGGCCGTACGCGAATCTGTATCGGGTGACTTGAACGGCAATGGCAAGCCGGAAATCTACATTTTCACGGACGCTTCCACTGCCAATGGCGGCTTCTACGGCTACGAATTTTCGGAGCGCGCCTACACGCCTATCACCGGCCCCGGCCTGATTACGGGGCCTGCGGCGGTGGGCTACGCGGGCAAAGACACCTACACGCTGAGCGGCAACATGCTCAGCCGCACTTTTCCCGTGACGGATGGCACTGCTTCGGCTTCGGCCACAGCGCCAGCCACTACGCCTAGCTCGCGCACCATCACCTACAAACTCGATCCAACCGGCAAATGGGTGATGGGCCAAGTGATGGATGGCCAGCCGTAACAGCCAGAAGTAGAGAAGGAAAAATCCCCCGTAGCACTGTTGCTACGGGGGATTTTTTGCGTTCCAGCAGGTGCTATTACGCCTTACTCAATCCACTTGAACTTGTACTCCAACTTCGGTACGGGCATCCGGTCGGCCACGCGGCGCAAGCGGTTAGGCAAGGCCATGATATAGTCGCGGGCTTTTTCGGCAGCGCCGTTGAGCTCGGTCATTTGGTCGATTTTCCAGGTGTTGATTAGACCTTCCAGAATGTCGGTGTAGTCTTGGCTGGTGTAGACGCCGAGGCGCTGGGCGGCATCGGTGAAGTGCCCGAAGGTTTTGCCCATCTCGACGCCTAGCTCCCGCATGTAGTGGGCCGGCATCACAATTTTCTTGCGCATCATGTCCTCGAAGGCCAGCATCATTTCCGACTGGTCCACTTCGAATATTTTTTCTACAAACGTCTGGTACACGCGGGCGTGGCGGGCTTCGTCGCCGGCAATCATGCCGCAAAGCTTCGATAAGGAAGCGTCGCCGGCTTTGCGGGCCAAGGTGCCCACGCGGCGGTGCGAGAGGTTGGTAGCCGCTTCCTGGTAGCTGGTATACACAAACGCCCGGTAGGGGTCGTGGGCAGTGCCGAGGTCGAAACCGTCGGCAATGAGGTGCTGCGTACTGGCCTCGAACTCGCGCATGTTTACGCGGCCGCTGAGGTAGAGGTACCGATTGAGCAAATCGCCGTGACGGTTTTCTTCGGCCGTCCAGCCCCGAATCCACTGGGCCCAGCCGTTGTCACGGTCACGGTCCAAGTCATCAAGCTCGTGAAACCACGCCTCGTAGTTGGGCAAGGCCTCTTCGGTGATGGTATCGCCGATGAGCACGGCCAGCAGATCGTAGCTTAGCTCGCCGGCCCGCTCGCGCAACAGCTTCACCTCGTCGAAAAAGGTATCGAGCCGGGAATCGGGCAAAAAGTCGGAGGGCTGCCAGCTATCATCCACGCTCTTCAAAAACGAGCCAAGGTTTGCGCGTAAAAAGGGTTCGATGTGTTTCAGAACCTCACTGCGGGAAGTGACGGTGGCAATCATGGTGAGTAGGAAGAAAGATGCGAGAAGAGAGCGTCAAAGGTATATATTCAGTACCCTCAAATACGCGGAATAAATTCACCAGGACAGCTATAAAATTTTGTCCTGCGCTTATTTCATTGTTTTCTCACGGGTTGATAATAGCGCAAGGTATCGATTACCGCAGTAAATGCCTTTGGTTCGGGCGCCAGTTGCGTTACCGGCGAGTCCTTGATTCTGAGCTGCTTGTTTAGAACACGAGCCCCACCCGGAGTAAGCAGCCAACGCACCCGCGAACTTAATCGTGCTAGGCGCCGCATACTTTCTGCGAAGTTGCGGGTGCCGGTAAGTTGCCGCCGCCACGCGGCTTGCGAAGGATTGGCAGTGGTCCAACCCGAGAGCATCATCATTTTAGCGGGGTGCGGCTCGGGGTTGCGAAACGGGCTAGCCGCCTTATAGGTGGCGGGCAGCACATCGGTAACGAGTAGAATATTGGTTGGCAAGGTGGCCGTGAGTTGCGCCCGAAGCTGTTGGTTGTGGTGGCGCTCGGCTAGCAATACGGTGCGGCGGTGCCAGGTTTTGTAGGCATAAGGGCCAGCTGCTACTGCCAGCGCCAGCAGCACGAGGGCGAGCGGACGAGCGGGCGGGATTGGCTGGGTATCGCGCAGCACATAAAGCAAATTGCTGAGTGCCCAGAAATCGAATAGTGGCAAACCCACCCGAGGCGGCAGCTTCAGCGCGATACCCAGCACCAATAGAAGCCCCACATAGCCTGCTTGCGTTAGCCAAAACCACCGCCGCTGCGGCAGGCTCCGGGTAGTAGCCACCCAGACCAGCAGCAATGCCTGTAGCAGCAAGAGCGGAAAATAGTCGCGCACCAGTAAGCGCAGCATCACCTGCACCTTAAGCGGCACGATGGTGCCCAGAAACCAGCTCCACTCGTACTGGGTGGCCCGCCGGAACATAGCTTCGTTGACAAGGGTGGAGTCGGCCATCATCCAATGGGCTACGGCTTGCAGGGCCAAGCTATCGGGGGCGGTATGAGGCGTGGGGCGCAACAACTGGTAATCATTGAGATGCGCTTTCGGCACGTCCAGAGCCGCCAAGGCTTTGGCTTGTGGACTGCTTGCCATGGCCAGGACTCCGGCGCCCACACCGGCCCACAGTGCAGCAGTGAACAGGATGGGCAGCGCCCGCCGGCCACTTAGCCAATAAGCCCCCGGCGCAGCCAGTAGCAGCCCCATCAGCGCCGGGCTGGGCCGAATCAGCCAGCTAAGCCCAAATGCTGCCACTGCCAACAAGAAAGCGCCCAGGCGTTGAGGCCGCTGGGCCGCAAAGAGTATTCCGGCCGCAGTCAGCAATACCGGCACCCGCACATAGTTGAACCAAAGCCCGTGCTCCAGCCAGGCCACCAAGAAAAATAAAACAAGCAGCCCCGTAATCTGGGTGGGCGGTACCCGCCCGGTCAGTAATTGGTCGAGGACCGAGAAAACCAGAACAGTGGCTACATAGAGCAGAGCGTAGAGCACCAACCCAAACCACGGTAACCCAGGGAAAAGCTGATACAGGCCGGCCAGTACGGCGCTTACCCCATGAAAATACAAGTGCAGATTGGTGACGGGCGCATCCGCCGCAGTGCCGCGCAGCAGCAGAATAATAGCTGGGTCGTCGTTGGTTTCGAAGTAGCAGCCCAGCCCCCAGCCCGCCCCCAACAGCAGCAACGCGGGCAGCAACACTCGCCGGAATAGTTGGGGAAAAGGCAACAAGTGAAAAAGTAGCAGTTAAGTTGGGGAAGGAAGGGCTTTTCGCGCTGGGTGGCCAAAGCTAAGTAAACGAGCCGTGCGAAGCAGGCAAACCGTATGTTAAAGGCGGTAGCGTACCCCTCTGCTGCCGCACTTTGCTCGTTTACCCACCCCCACATCACCTCATCCGATTTCACCACCTTTGTTGGCGTGAATCAACGTTGGCTTTTTCGTCTGCCCCATCTGGCACTAAGTCTGGTGCTTGGTTTTACGGTGGCTTTCTTTGCTTTAACGCACGAGGGGCTCTACGACCTCGACGACCTGCTGTACGCCCGCTACGCTCACGCGCTGGCTACCGGCACGTACCGCCCCCTCCCCGACCCGCAGCACGTATTCCACGACCCATTGCAGGGGCGGCTGCTGGTTTTTGGACCGGTAGCGGGGCTTTACCGTTTGCTCGGGGTTACGATTATTAGTACTACTCTCTGGCCACTGCTCTGCACGTTGGGCTGTGCCGTTGTTATTTGGGCGCTGTACCGTCGGCGCGAACCGGTAGTAGCCGCCGGGGCTACGGTGCTGCTAGGGTTGCACTACTTCACGCTCAACCTGAGCACCTACCTCTACCCCGACAATGTGCTTATGTTTTGGTGTTTAGCAGGCGCGGCCGCGCTGCTCACTGGGCGGCGGCTTGAGCAGGGGCGACCCGCAGTTTGGGGCGCGGGGTTTGCCGTGCTGAGCTTTGCCGCGTTGCTCAGCAAGGAAACCATTGTGTTTTACTTGCCTTTCTACATCGGACTATTGGGCCTGGATACGTACCGACGGCGCCACGGCCGATTCTGGGTGGCGGCTTTGGCAACGGGTGGTGTGATGCTGGGAGCCTACCTGCTGTATTATCAACTGCAAACCAATGACCCACTCTACCGCTACCACGTCATCGAGCAAACCAACGCGTACATGAGCGACGGCAACTACGTGCAAGGCCGCCGGGGCGCTTTGCTTGGCCGCGTAAGCTGGGAGCCGCTGTGGTTCTTTGTGGGTACTGGCATCGGGATAATGCTGGTGTTGGCCGCAGCGGCCCTACCAACCCACTGGCGCGCTACCTCAACCACCCCTGCTGCCCCAACCACCGACACCCAAACCGACGCACTCTACTGGGTAACACTGGCGGCCACTACGCTCGTGTTCTATTGGTGGGGCAGCACGTCGTTGCACACGTACAATCCTATTTCCCTTCAGCCGCGCATGATGACGCCTCTGCTGCCACCGCTGGCTGTGGCGGCTGGCTTTGGGCTGCGTGCCTTCTGGCAAACCGGGCACGGGGGCTGGCTACTTGGCGGCGTGTTGCTGCTGTTTGCCGGATGGCTGCGTAGTGCGGTAGCCATTCCGTATGGCCTGCTCGGGTTGCTTTTCCTGGGCCTGACACTTGTGCGACAACAGATACCTGCGCGCTACCGGCCGGGCACGGCGGGCTTTGCGGCCTTGCTGCTCTTGGCATTAGCCGCGGCGCTCCTGGTGCGGCCCGTGCACTTCATGCGCAAGCCTACCGTTTCCTCGCACTTCGCCCAAAACCGAGTGTTGCAGGCGCAGCTACAGGCTGCAACTCGAGGCGTAGTGTTCGTAGACGAATTTCTTCTGCGCACCCACGACTTTTATTATAGCTTCCGAGTTCCCCCAGGGCTGCGCTTTCGCAGCTACCTCTCCCGCGACTCGGTGCGGGTACTGCCGGGTGAGAAAGTCTGGCTGCTCCTCAACCGCAGCACCCTCACCAACGAAGAACTCACGCGCAAGCTCATCCGCTACTCCCCCGACTCGGTAACAACGTGGTTCCCTCAACGCAAACTAGTAGCGCAAGACGGCAAAGTGGAGCTGTATGAGGTTGTCAGGTGACACCTCGTGTCCCTTCCGCTTTAAGCCAAGAGAAGTGGCTGACTGTAGCTAACACCAATCAGGCTTGCCAAAAACGCATTTCCAGCGAAATACGCGTAGCATCGGCGTTTAGATTGACGGCACCGCCGTGGAGCAAGTAGGGCGAGAACAGCAGCACTTCCTCGAAACCAGGGTTAGGGCGGATAAGCGCTAAAGGTTCTGGAGCACCCTTCACGCCGGGCACCGTGTAGCTGATACCATTATAAACGGCTCCTTGTTGGGTGCGCTCGGTCTGGTTTTCGGGCCACCAATGGCTGCCGGGAATTAAGCTTAGGGAAGAATCGGTGGTGCTGCCCGCTACGGGCACGTAGATGTTGAGGCAGTTGTCGTAGTCGGGTAACCACACGTCCCGGTGTAGGGGATTGTTGTCGGAGCGGCCGGGCCGCACGATGCGCAGGTGGAAAATGCG
Source organism: uncultured Hymenobacter sp. (assembly GCF_964242765.1). NCBI lineage: Bacteria > Pseudomonadati > Bacteroidota > Cytophagia > Cytophagales > Hymenobacteraceae > Hymenobacter > uncultured Hymenobacter sp. Next base: position 56,914 of record NZ_CAXTBM010000022.1, on the reverse strand, counting down.
GGCGTCGTCGAAGGGATTGTGCGCTTGCACGGGCCGGCCGCATAGCTCACCTACCCTGGCTTCCAGCAAGGCCGCGGGCACCGGCAGCCGGTCGAGCGTGTATTCTTTCGTCGTATTCACTACGGCCAAGTGCCGCGCTTGGTCGTCGCCGACTACACGGTGATACTCACTGACCGGAAAATCGGGGGCAACCGGCATACCCGCGCCTCGCAGCGCCTCCCGTACCAGTTCGGCCAAGCCTTCTTGCAATTGCTGCTGCTCAACCGGGGCCAGAAAAGGCGCAACAATGTAGCCCGCGTCCGTCCAGGTAGTACCGGCCGTAAGGTCGAGGCTGCTGGCCAGCAGCACCCGGTTTTCGCCCGGGTTGCTTTCCCCTTCTATCTGATAGGTAACGAGATGCTGATTGACGCTAACTTTCATTGATGAGCAATTTAAGGCTCGCAAGATACTAGGACGACTTGACGAACCATGCAATTCCTTTCTCAGTCAACACGAAGTTCGCCTTGTGGTTCAAGCCAAGGTTGATGCAATTGCCCACGTTGTTAAGCAGCCGCGTAGCGACTCAAGGTTTGTAGCTGAGTGGAGCATATTCCCTTCTCGCTCAGCTTTTCGCCCACAAGCGGCTCCACTGCCCTAGCACCCAATCCAGCGGCTGCTGTTTGCCGGTTTGCCGGAGCAGTTGGCAGAGAGTGGCGGCATCGGTGTTGCTACCCCAGCGGATAGCTTGGCGCATTTCCCAGCGCAGACGCACGGCCAGGGCATCCCACTCGTCGGGCGTTTCGCACAGGTGCAGGGCTTTGCGGCAGGTTTGGATGGTGGAAGCTAAATGCGGGTCGTGGGGGCGGTAGGCCCGGCGCGACATAGCCTGCGGGTGCACCCGTTTCTGGGTGGTCACCTCATCCAGGAAGTAGAACGCCCATTTACGCGCGGCGCGTACCCAGAAGTCGAAGTCCTCATAATAGAGCGTTTCGTCGTAGCCCTCGAGCTCGTCGAGCGTGGCCCGGCGCATCATCATGGTGGGAGTGCTGATGAAGTAGCGGCGCAGCACGTCGGCGAAAACGTAGCCCGAGGCGGGCCGGGGGTGCAATCCTTGCGGGGTACGACGAAAATGGAAGCGCACGTGTCGCGAGGCTTCATCAATCAGTTCAGCATCAGAGTACACCATCCCGTAGTGGGGCGGCAACTGCTGAAAGGCGGCTACTTGCTGGGCTATCCGCTGGGGCAGCAGCACATCATCAGTCGCGAAATCAAGCAGAAACTCGCCTTGTGATAATCGGTAAGCTTGGTTGAAAGCGGCGCACAAACCCAAGTTGCGCGGTTGGGCCAAGAGTTGCCACGTTGGGTTAGCCTGCGCGTATTGCCGCATGATAGCCAGGCTGCCATCGGTGCTGGCATTGTCCACCAGAATCACCTCCAGTTTCGGGTACGACTGCGCCAGAATGGAATCCAGCGCGGCCGGCAGGAAGCGGGCGTGGTTGTAGCACAGCGCCACTATACTGACGATGGGCAGGTCGGCGGGGTCAGGCACTAAATAAAAGGTAAGCTGAAAGGAATTGCGGTGTAGCTGCGGCTCAAAGATCAACAAAGCGCCGTTGTGTTGCTACTGCGCTCCTCTGCCTATATGAACAGGGCAGTTTGTCCTTCCGGCGCAGGAGGAATCTAAGTTAAAGTCGTTTAACTAGCATACGCAGATTCCTCTCGCCGCTTGATACGCGGAATGACAAACTCTCTCCTAAATGGCGGCCTCTCAATACGTGAGTGCCCACTTTTTCAGCGCAATTCAGCGTACCTGTGCGTGTGTACTTTTGCTCGTCAAAACGATGTAGAGCCGTCCTACTTGGCGTCTCGTCGTTGAACGACTGGTTTGAACGACCTCAGCAACGAGGAGACGCGAAGTGTCGCGTCTCTACAACAGGCCACAATCCTACAAACTCGGGCCTAGCTTCTTGCTTTGGCCGGGCTTTAGATTCAGGGTGATTACCTTTTCTCCGTAGCGCACTTTGGTGGTGGTTCCTTTGAGGCTGCGGATGGTGCTATTTACCAGTTTGCCGTTTTGCCAGGCCAGGTCCACTTCAAACCCGCCGCGGGCCCGCAACCCTTTCACGCTGCCTTCTTTCCAGGCATCGGGCAGGGCGGGCAGCAGGTGAATGGCGCCATCGTGGCTTTGCAGCAGCATCTCACTCATGCCCGCAATACCACCAAAGTTCCCGTCGATTTGGAAGGGCGGGTGGGCGCAAAACAGATTGGGATATGTTCCGCCGCCTTTACTATACTGGGTGTTTTCCAGGCCAGTGAGGTGCAGCAGGTTGCGGACCAGCTTGTAGGCGTGGTTGCCGTCGTGGAGGCGGGCCCAGAAGTTGATTTTCCAGGCGATGCTCCAACCCGTGCCTTCGTCGCCCCGAATTTCTAGGGTGCGACGGGCGGCGGCAGCCAGGCTCGGCGTGGTGAGCGGTGAAATCTCGCGGCCGGGGTGCAACCCAAACAGGTGCGACACGTGCCGGTGCTGGGGCTCGGCATCTTCCCAATCCTTGTACCACTCCTGCAAGTTGCCTTTCTTGCCCACATGAAATGGGAAAAGCTGCGCCTTTTTCTCGGTCAGCGTCTTGCGGAAGTCGGCATCTACCCCGAGCGTTTCCGAGGCTTCTATTACGTTGGTGAACAGGTCCCGGATGATGGACATGTCCATGGTGGAAGCCATGGATATGCTGCCCTTCGTGCCTTTTTCGGTGATGAACACGTTTTCCGGCGACGATGACGGCGCGGTAACCAAGAGGCCATTTTTGTCGGGCACGAGGTAGTCCAGGCAGAAGACGGCGGCTTCCTTCATGAGCGGATACGCCATGCTGCGCAGGTATTCGGGGTTGTTGGTGAAGCGGTAATGCTCCCACAAGTGCTGACTCAGCCAGGCACTGCCCATGTTCCAGTTGGCCCAGGTTGGCGCGCCTTTGCCCAGGTCGCCGACGGGGTTGGACGTGGCCCAGATGTCGGAGTTGTGGTGCACGGCCCAGCCCTTGGCGTTGTAGAAGTTCTTGGCCGTTTCGCGGCCGGTTTCGGCCGTAGCGCCAATCAGCTCCAGAAACGGCTCTTGCATTTCCGACAGGTTGGTGACTTCCGAAGGCCAGTAATTCATCTGGGCGTTGATATTGGTGGTGTAGTTGCTGCTCCACGGCGGCCGGACGCTGTTGTTCCAGATGCCTTGCAGATTGGCCGCCCGTCCGCCGGGCCGCGAACTGGAAACGAGTAGATAGCGCCCAAACTGAAAGTACAAGGCCTCCAACGCCGGATCGGTCCCACCGTCGGCGTACAATTTCATGCGCTCCAGCGTGGAAAGCTTAGGCTCCGGGCTCTTGTTGAGCGTGAGCGTAACCCGGTTGAAGTAGCGCTGATAGTCTTGCACGTGGCTCCGGCGAATGGCCGCGAAGCTTTTCGGGAAGGCCTTGGTCATGGCGGCCGTAGCCAGCTTGCTTTCGTCTTTGCCATCTTGGTCGGGGCACTTGTCGAAGCCGTTGAAGCTGGTGGCGGCGGAGAGGTAGAGCACCACTTCGGTGGCGTTGCGCACGTGCAGGCCGGTGGCATCGGTGGTTACGCGGCCGTCGGTGTTGCGGGCCTTGAGGCGTAACTCGTAGCGCATACCCCGGCAAGAACCAGTAGGCTCATAAAGTACCGGGTCGGCAGTGGAGCGCACGTAGTTGGGGTCGGCGTGCGAAGGGGCTTTGCCGCGCATTACCAGCTCGTCGGAGGCGCCGGGAGCCATCGTGAACTGGAGCTGGCTTTTGGTGGTGGCATCGAAGGTGAGGCCGCCTTTTTTGCTGCTCTTAAGTTGAATAACAATAACCTGGTCGGGTGCCGACGACAGAATTTCCCGGCTGTAGCGGGTATCCCCTACCGTAAACTGGGTGCTGGCGGTGGCCTCCGAGATGTTTAAGTCGCGGTAGTAGTTGGTGGGCGGGCCAGTGAAGTCCTGCTTGATAAGCAAGTCGCCGAGCGGCATGTAAGCTTCCGTGTATAGGCCCTGCATTTTGCGGCAGAGGTCTTCGGCTTTCTTGTAGTCTTCGTTGAAGAGCGCCTCCCGGATCTGGGGCAGGTAGCTGGCGGCCGTAGGATTGGGGTTCAGGTTGGCCGGCCCACCCGACCAAAGGCTGCTTTCATTGAGTTGAATCAGTTCCTCGCCGGGCCGCCCAAACACCATCGCGCCGAGCCGCCCGTTGCCCACGGGCAAGGCCTCGGTCCAGGTGCTGGCGGGTTCTTTGTACCACAGCTTCAGATTCTGCTGGGCTTGGCTTCCCGACAACGTGCTTATAACCAGACCGCCAATCAAGAGCAATATTTTCACCTGACGCATGACCATAGAAAACCGTGCTTGATAAGAAAAACCGGTAAGCGCCGCTGTTATTGTGCTTTACCGAACCGTGAGCGGCGGGAAATTACAAGAATTTCACCGCCGCCAGTATTCCCGGAAGTACCACGCGCACCACAGCAGCAGCAGTCCTTGGCGGCCTACCCCCGCCAAAAGTGCTCCGTACAGCCCATAGCTAGGCACCAGCACTGCCAGCGCCGCCGCGTACGCCACCGCCGAACCAGCTTGCACCGCCACGTAGCGCCCCACCCGGGCCTGGGCCGTAAACACCATGATAAGGGGCCAAGCTATAAAACGGAACCAATCGGCCAGCAGCTGAGGTGCCAGCAGGTCGGCGGCCGGCGCAAAACGGGCTTCGAAGAGCAGCGGCAGCAACCAGTTGCGCAGCCAGTAGAGCAGCAGGAAGCCACCGGCCAATACGGGCACCAGCAGGCGCAACACCGTACGCACCCATTGTTGCTGGGCCGCGGGTTGGGCCGCCAGAGCTGCTAAGCGCGGGTAGTACACGCTGCTCATGACGGCGGCTAGCACCATGGTGTAGTTGTCGCTGAGCTTGACGACGGCTTGCCACAAGTCGGTTTCGGCTAGCCCAAACTGACGCACCAGTACTTCGCGCACCGCAAAATCCACGGCTTTGCCGAACAGCAGCAACCCCACGGCCATCAGCAGAAACTTGCTTAGCTCCTGCAGAGCCACTTTGCTAAGGCGCCCGCGCAGGGGCGGCAGCAAGTCATGGCGGCGGGCTAGCCAAAGGGCCGGCAGCAGCGTGGCCCCTTGCGCCAAGAGGTAGGCTAGTAAGGCCTCGGAAACAGCAGGCGTTTCTTTGTTGCTCAAGAGTACCGCGGCCACGGCCGCTGGGCCCAATACGCTCAACGTGACAGTCAGACCTATGTAGGCCCGCAACTGGCCCGCCGCTAGCAGCATAACGCCCACCAAAGCGTTCAGAACAAGCAACATAATCCCGAGCCCAAACAGCGCCAGCCACCCGGCGGTGGGCTGGAACACACTCACCAAAGGCCCCGGCACCCACCACAGCAACCCCAGCCCGAGCAGCAACGCGGCGCCATTCAACACTACTGCCGCGCCGAGCCAGGCCCGATACCGCCCGCCCGCTGGCTGTAGCGGCGCCAGATACTTCACCGCTCCTACGTGCGTGCCGTCGTTGGGTAGGGTGGTAAATAAGGCCAGCAGGTTCTGAAAATGCGCCAGCAGCGTGAGGCCGCCGGGTCCGCCGTACACGGCCAGCAGCTTGTTGAGCAGCAACGCGCCGGCGGCCCGCGCGCCCAGCGCTACCCCCGACCCCAATGAGCCGCGCACGAATTGGCTGCCGCTCGGCGCCACGGCTGTTTTGGGGGCAGATGGTGAAGCAGGTGGCATCAAGCGCAAAAGTAGAAGAGTTGAGCCAGTAGCCCTTCTTGACAATTACCGGAACATCTTAGTCGAGCTTCCACCGTACAGTAATGCGGCTTAATTTTCTTTATGGATTCCTCGACCATCACTCCCGACCAACCGCTTGCCCCTGCTGGCCCCTTCGGCGACGAGCAGCTTTCTTCTATAGCCGACCGCTCCGCCACTCAGTTAGCGCGCGAGCAGCAGGTGGGCCGGCGTCCCGGCACGCTTACCATCCGGGCAGGTTCGCTGAAGCCGCGGCTGTTTCTGCTTTCCTACGACGAGCAACACTACGAAGAGCACGAATACGCCAGCTACGATGAGCTGCTAGCCCAATTTCAAGCGCAGCCGAAGCTGCGCCACTGGATCGACGTGCGGGGCTACGACGATCTTGCCTTGCTTGAGCGCCTTATCACTGATTTTCAACTGCACCCCTTGCAGATGGAAGACGTGCTCAACGACCACCAACGGGCCAAAGTGGACACGTTCGACAACAACCGCTTGTTCATGGTGTCCCGCATGACGGAATTCACGACGCTGCTCGAAATTGACGACGACCAGCTTTCCATCTTCACGGGTCCCAACTATGTGCTCACCTTCCAGGACGATTACCAGGACTGCCTGGAACCGGTGCGGCAACGGATTCGCTCGGGCTTCAGTCAAATCAAACGTAAGCCGCCGCTCTACCTCGCCTACGCCATCACCGATGTCGTGCTCGACCACTACTACCCCACCATGGCCGCCATCGGCGACTACATCGAGAAGCTGGAAAACCGCATTCTGGAAGACCGGCCCGACCGGCGGGTGCTCAACCGCATTCTGCGGGTCAAGAAAGACATCATCCGTTTTCGTCAGCTCGTGTACCCGGAGCGGGAGAAAATTGCGGAAATCCTGCGCCAGCCCGACGAGGTAGTATCAGAGGAAATGAAAATGTACTTCCGCGACTGCTACGACCACGCCATTCAGGCCTTGGAACTGGCCGAGAGCTACCGCGAATCGGTGAGCAGCCTAGTGGATTTGTTTATGTCCAACCAAAGCAACCGCATGAACGAGGTGATGAAAGTGCTGACCATCATCAGCTCGATCTTCATTCCGCTCAGCTTCGTGGCCGGCGTCTACGGCATGAATTTCTCGCGCGAGAATCCCGACGGCACCATCAACCGTCTCAACATGCCCGAACTGTACTCCCCTTGGGGCTACATCGGCGTCCTGACGTTGATGACCTTAATGGTGGCTGGCCAGATCTACTACTTCTACCGTAAAGGCTGGCTCACAAACCGGTAGCCCTTTGCTGGTTTAGTTGCAGACGCATTTTTCGTGGATTGTCCAACGCCTCTTACGAGGTGAATGGAAAGAGAATACTGGCTCTGATTACTTCGAGAGAATTGCCGTAGTAGGATATAAAGTTGGTTCTAAAGTCTTCTTTTGCTGGTTTGATGAACTGCTTGAGCGCGGGAAGTTCATCAATGTTGATTTCAGATTTCTGCTTGCTATATCCTCCCTTCTCTTCCCACTCTTCAATAATCTTAGTTAAATAATTTTCCATGAACCTAATACTTGAAACAATTAATATTTTATTCGCATCATAATCTTTTATAAAATCTTTATCTACTGACGGAACATTTCTCCTGGTTTCGCTACGGCTTTTGAAAATCTTTGCGGGTAAATCATTTAACTCCTTTTTAAGAATTTCCAGGTCTAGTTGAATATCGTTTAGCTTTATAAGCTGTTCGTCGTACTTCGACATGCTTATCATGCATTTGTCACCGGACTTGTAATTGAAAGGCGGTGTACAGGCTGTTGCTCGTAAAACCCTGCGTATCCGTTTAGTGTCGGCATAGTACTTATGCAGCTTTGTCAGTAAGGCTTTTCTAAACTGATCCAACCCTTTTTCGGTTGCTTTGTGAGCATCGTTTCCCTTTATAAAAAACGACACGATGGTTCCTATCACAAAAACCACTAAAAACTGAATAAGAGATTTATGTATTTCCGCAATTAATGGGTCTGAAACTATTCTCGATTTGTACCATGTGTTTAAAACAAATATTAATAGTATATCAATTAAAGCAAGCACAACAATTACCTTAACCAACAAGCTCAGAGGAATTCCCTGCTTGTATGACAGCAACTTCGCTTTTTTATCTTTCTTGTATTTTTCAAAGTTAGCTATATATGCCTGCGGGATTATCTCAGCTACCGCATTTAGCTCCTTCGTTCTTTGCATTTGTTCCATAACGTTGAATTTTACAAGTACACTATTGCTTTAAATCGGTTTAAGCTTTAATATATTAATTGTAATATAAAGCCAATTTGTGTTGCCTGTGGATAGGCCATACTTTATCCTAGACAAACGCCGGTCTGCGTTTTGTGTAGCAGAAGTCTTGGTTTGTATAGTCGGCGTTGCGCGCGTGACAGGATCTTTGTGGGGTAATTAAGATTAGTTGCCATTAGGAAATCCTTCCGAAACCTACTCGTATGAGCCTCACCTCCTTCCGTACCCTCGGCCGTTCCGGCCTGGTTGTTAGCCCACTCGCCCTCGGTACCATGACTTTCGGCACACCCCGCTGGGGCTCACCCGACGAGGTTTCCGAAGTCATTTTCCAGGCCTACGTCGAGGCCGGGGGCAACTTCATCGATACGGCCGATGTGTACGCCGGCGGGCGCAGCGAGGAATTGCTAGGCGGCTACATTGCCGCCCGCCGCCTGCGCGACCAGTTGGTACTCGCCACTAAGTTTTCTTTCAACACCAGCCCTGGCAACCCGCATGCCGGCGGCAACGGCCGCAAGAACATCTACCAGTCCCTTGAAAGCTCCCTAAAGCGCCTCAGAACCGATTATGTAGACCTCTACTGGCTGCACGCTTGGGACATGGTTACGCCCGTGGAAGAAGTGTTGCAGACACTCGGCGACCTGGTGCGCGCCGGCAAAATTCGCTACTTCGGCTTCTCGGATATGCCTGCCTGGTACGCTACTAAGGCCGCCACGCTGGCTGCGGTGCACGCCATTCCCGGGCCCATTGCCATGCAGCTAGAGTATTCGCTGGTGCAGCGCAGCATCGAGCAGGAATACGTGCCTGCTGCCCGCGAGTGTGGCTTAGGCATCACGCCGTGGAGCCCATTGGCCGCGGGTTTTCTGGCCGGCAAGTACCAGCCCGAAGGCGCAGCTGCCGCCGGCCAGGGCCGTCTTACTGGTCCCAATCCGTTCGGCAATACCAAGTTCACGGAGCGTAACTGGCGCGTGCTCGACACCTTGCGTACCGTAGCCACGCAACTCGACCGTTCACCGGCGCAAGTGGCCTTAGCTTGGGCCTCGGCGCAGCCGGGTATGACTTCCCTTATCATTGGGGCCAGCAAACTCGAACAGTTGCACGACAACCTTGGCTCTCTGGAAATCCGCCTTACTCCCGAGCAACTCCGAACGCTAGACGAAGCAAGTGCGCTTGATCCAGCCTTCCCTTATGGCATTTTCACGCCTGCTGTAAACCGCAGCATTTTCGGCGGCAACACCGTGCAAGGCTGGCAATAACTGCTTTCAATTGCCCGAACCCAGAGCATACAGGCCCCTAGGCTGGAAGAAGCAAAAGCCGCCGAACTTGCCCTCGTTTTGTGTAGCAGAAACGCCGGTTTGTATAACTCGCGGCCTGGGTGGCACTCAGATCTTTGTAGAGCAACTTGTTCCCCTCTACACCTTTATTGAAACAGCATGAGTATCATCAAAAAAGTAGCACTAGGAAGCCAAGGCCTGGAAGTGCCAGTGGAAGGCTTGGGCTGCATGGGCATGACCGGCTTTGCCGGTGGCAGTGTGTATGGCCAGGCCGACGAAGCGGAAAGCATTGCCACTATTCACCGGGCCCTGGAGTTAGGCGTGACCATGCTCGACACAGCCGACATCTACGGGCCGTTCGACAACGAGCGTCTGGTGGGCCGGGCCGTGGCCGGCCGGCGCGAGCAGGCCATCATTGCCAGCAAGTTTGGCTTTGAAGTAGACGACGCTGGCACGATGAGCGGAAAGATAAACGGCCGCCCGGAGTACGTGCGCTCGTCCGTCGAACGCTCTTTGCGCCACCTGAACACCGACTACCTCGACCTCTACTACTTGCACCGCCTCGACCCCAACACGCCCATCGAGGAAACCGTGGGCGCCATGAGCCGGCTGGTGGAAGAAGGCAAAGTGCGCTTTCTGGGTTTGTCCGAAGTGCCGGGCGACATTGTTCGCCGCGCTCATCAAACGCACCCCATCACTGCCTTGCAAACCGAATACTCCCTCTTCGACCGCCGGGTGGAAGAGGAAGGCATTGTGCAAACGGCCCGCGCGATGGGCATTGGGTTCGTGGCTTACTCGCCACTGGGCCGGGGCTTTTTGTCGGGGGAAATCAAGACGCCCGACGACTTCGAGCCCACCGACTCGCGCCGTTATTTCCCTCGCTATCAAGGCGAAAACTTCTACAAGAACCTGGCCTTGGTGGAGCAGCTGCAAACGCTGGCCACTGCCAAAGGCGTGACGGCCGCCCAACTGGCGCTGGCTTGGGTGCTGGCGCAGGGCGTAGTGACAATTCCGGGTACCAAGCGCCGCAAGAATCTAGAGCAGAACGTAGCTGCCGCGGCCATCTCGCTCAGCCCGGTGGAACTGGCGAACTTGGAAGCTAGTATGCCGGTCGGCAGCACGGTGGGAGCGGCGTACCCCGAGGGCTTCTAACCCCGCTTTCAAAAGGGTCGAAGAAAAGCTTTCCGCTCGGTTCGTACCAGCGTTTGGGATTACGCTCAATCGTTCTTCGGATTTCGTTGTTCAGCTTCTGAACATGCGTTATAATCACCGGGTTGAAAACAAGTTCAGCTCGGTGAATGCGCGACCATTCTAGCCCTTCTTCGATGAGACCCTGCCCTAAAGACATTCGCGTGCTGAACACGGTGACGGAATTCACTCACTACTACGGTTTTCCGGCCCCGGTGCATCCGCTGCTCACCATCGTTGACTTGACAAGCGCCAGCCACCAACCGGCTCCGGCCCCGGCGGCGCGCAATCTGTTTTCGGTGGCGCTCAAGAAAAACCTGCGGGGCAAGGTGCAGTATGGGCATCAGTCCTATGACTTCAGTGCGGGCGTGCTCGCCTTTTACGCCCCCGGCCAATTGTGCTCAGCCGACGACAGCCAGCACCAACCCGACCTGAGCGGCTGGATGCTGGTCTTCCACCCCGACCTGTTGCTGAAATACCCGCTGGGCAAAAAGATAGCCACCTACAACTTCTTTTCTTACGAAGTGCACGAAGCTCTGCACTTATCAAACCAGGAAGAAGACTTGTTGGATACGCTGTTGCACAGCATCCGGAGCGAGTACGAGCGGCCTATTGATGCCTTCAGCCAGGATGTACTGGTGGCCCAGCTCGACGTGCTGCTCAGCTATGCCAACCGCTTCTATCACCGCCAGTTCCTGACCCGGCGCACAGCCGAGCACGACTTGCTGAGTTGCTTCGAGTCGCTGCTAACTGCCTACTTCAGGCAAGATGGCGAGCAGCCTTTACCCACGGTACAGTACTTTGCCGACCACCTGAACGTGTCGCCCGCTTACCTGAGCGACATGCTCCGCTCCCTTACCGGCCAGAACACGCAGCAACACCTGCACCACGGCCTCATAGAGAAAGCCAAGCGCCTGCTGCTCACCACCTCCCTTTCCATCAACGAAACGGCCTTTCAGCTAGGCTTCGAGTATCCGCAGTACTTCTCCCGGCTATTCAAAAACAAGACGGGCCTTACCCCCGCGGCTTTCCGGTCGTCGGTGAATTAAGGTAGGCGGAAGTCATGCAGCATTTCAGAAAAGCACCCTGGATTTCTGCGGTAGCCCGCTTGTACAGATGCCAGACATTGCGTCTTCTAGTCGAGCCCATACCGATAGACAGGTAGGCCGATTCTATTTGCGGCCAGCGGCTGGCGTAACTTACTCGTTGATATCGGTGCGCCGCAGCTCGGTGCCGACGGTGCGGTAGAGATGAAAGATTTTAGTGCGCGCATCGTATTCCAGGCCCACGGCAGAGGCGCTGCTTTCGAAAGGCCGGCCACCGAGTAGGCGCCCTTGCCGGTCGTAGACGTAGGCCCGGCGCGGGCCCGGCTCGGTCAGGATGTACATGCGGCGGCCTCTGTCAAAATCAAAAAACTGCGCGGGCTTCACCCCTGAAGTCAGGAACTTCTGGCCGAGCAGGCGGCGGCCAGTTGGCTCGAACAAGTCGAGTTGGCCACCTTCTTCGCGGCTCACCACGTAGCCGCGTTGGCGCTGATCGGGAATAAGGCGAAACACGGAGTTACGGCTCCAGGTGGCCACGCGGGCCCGGCTTATCACATCGCCGGCCAAAGAGAAGGTAACCCGCTCGCCGTGCTGGCTAACCACCGTCAGATGGGTGCGGCTGAGCGTTGCGCCGATTTCGGCCAGAGCAGTGCTTTGCAGCCGCGCTCCCACGCTGATCGGGAAACCCGGATACACGCTTCCTTGCGGGTCGCAGGCATACACGTAGCCGTTTTCTAGGAGCACCACAATGATGTCGCGCCCCCCTACTACCAAGTAAAGCGGCGGCGCAGCCAAGTTGAAATCGAAGCGTTTGGGCTGCCAGCCGGGGTAAGCGTTGCCGTCGGTGTCGTAGAGAAACAGGTTGCCGCCGCCTCCGGCTATCAACAGGCGCGGTGCCCCATTGCCTGCCGGCGACACACTTAGCGCCGTAGCTTGCACCGAATCGGGTAGGTTGAGGGGGAAGTTGGACGCCGAGCGGCCGTTGGCATCAAGCAAGTGCAACTGCCCGGCCGTAGCCAGCAAATAGCTAGGCTGCCCCGCCACCACGCGCCGCTGCACCGTACCCACCACCGGCCCCGGCAACGAATCCGACCAAGCCACAACGTTTTCGGGCGTTACGTAGTGCAGCACCTGGGCCGAATCCTGCACCAGCACTCCTGCCCGCCCTGCGCCAGTCACCGCCACCAGTATCGGCGGGCCTTTTAGGGGCGTTTTGAAGGTAAGTGCTGCCCCGGAGGCGCTGGCTCCCTGCACTCGCGCTACGGCCGCCCCCGTCACGGGGCGGCGGAGCAACAGTTCTGTGAAGTATTGAGCATCCGCTTCGGTTTCGTCGCCGGTGGGCACAAACTGCAAGGCTACCTGAGGAAAGCGCTTAAACAACGCCTCGTTGCGCAGCAGCCCGGCCCGGCGCTCTTCAACCAAGCCCCGCAACAGCAGATTCCAGGCATTGCGGGTGTCCAGTAAAATGCGCAAACGGGCCAATGGCTGGGTTTCCTGCAAGAATCCAACTTGGGCCGGCGCCCGGGCCCATACCTCCCCCGCCGTTACGTCGGTTAGTAGCTGGCGCAGCGCCGCCGCATCTTGTCCGAAAACCAAATAATTACCAACTACCGCCACCACTGGCTGCCGAAATCCACTGAACAGCGGCCCCAATAAGCGCGCCGGTAGCTCGGACACGCCGGTGGCGTAAAACTGATACGGTCCTACCCGCTCGAAAGAGGGACTCGCGCCCACGGCTCGCCGCAGTTTTGCTAGCAGCAGCGCTTGTCTGGCGGGCTGTGGGCAGTACGCCAACGCTAGTCGCGTCGGGCTTACGCGCGCCGACGACTGCGTTAAGTAGCACAGAGCCACCTCTTGTTTGAAACCTGTTGTTAGGCTATCCAGCAGCGAATCAACACCCGGCGCCAACGTATCCGACGCCGAGGCGCGGCGCGCACCACGCAACACGTCGGCAGGTCCTACGCTTAGATGCACCAGCAAGGCCGTGCGCAAGCTGAGTATGTCGGCCATGCGCAGGCGCTGCGTGGGCTGGCCGCGGAGTTGCTCGTGCAAACTACCGCGGGTGGTTTCAGGGTTGGCAAAGCCGTTGAAAGCCACTTTGTTGCCGGTCAGCCTCATTTCCATCTGCCCTACGCTGGCCAAGCTGGTAAGGCTGCCTATATCGGAGAGCATCTCCCGCCGAAAAAATACGCCTAGCAACTGCGGCAGTCGGCGATAGTTGACGAGCAGCGTGGCATCCACGTCGCGGAGTCGAAAAAAATCGGTGTTCTGAAAATCGGCGGCTACGGTGGGCTGGGTCGGACCGGCCAGGCGGCGCACGACGGCTTCAATGAGCACCGGATTGGCGCTCAGCAGCAGGTGGTTGCGGTAGTTGAAGAAGGTGATGCCGCGGCCGGTACCCAGCTCACTCACTTCACTAAGAATAGTGCCCTCGTAGTCGCGCGTGGCCACCCGAAAGTGCGGATCGCGCGCAAGCGCGTCTGTCAGGCTGCGCACCTGCCGGTACTCCCGAATGCTGGTTACGGGTACCTGTAGCAGCACATCAAACTGGTTGGGACCGGTGACGTGCACCGAAGTCAGCACCTTTTTGCGGCCCAGAAACCGGCTTACTACGTCGCGGCTACCGGTGAGGCTGTCGATCAGGGCTACATTGTTTTGCAGGCTTTCGAAGTAGCGCACGGCCAGCAGATTGTCCCAGAGCTGGGTTTCCTTGAGGTGGCGCACCAGCATGGGATGGTCGCGGGTGGCCGCCACCAGCACGGCATCGTCGGGTACCAGCGCCCACGGATCAACGGGTACGGCGGCCACGGTGCGCCGGTAGTACACATAAGAGGCCAGAGCCGCCAGGAGCAACAGTGCGGTCAGAATAGCAAGCAGCTTCTTGGACATACGGCGAGACAGGGCGGCGAAAATAGCGTTTTGTTTGCTGGAACCGGGTTTCAAGCTGCACCCAGACCCAGGAGTTGTATCTATTCGATGTGAAAAGTGTATACGGCAATAGCTAACTTACTTGGTGTACCCTACACCCTGCCGCACTAGTACGAACGAGTTCCACTGCCGGGTGTCGTCGAGCTTGATAACCACAGTCCAGCGCATCCGGTTGCCAAGCCACGCTTCTGCTTTCTATCTAGTATATTTTGAGTGGCCTCCCTGATGCAGTCACTGCATTCTTCGTAAGAAAGCGGGTGCCTCCTGACCGCCGTCCAACGCTATGCCACGGTCCACGCTTTTGCTTGGTTGCACCAACAACATTTGACTTTAATGAGACGCAAAAACTTCTATCTCAAGCCGTTTTGTACAGTGTATTCGCTTCAAGAAAATGAAAACCAACTACCAGCAGCCTAATGCCGACGGTGTGGCTACCAGCCCAGCGGCTACCCTAGTATTGGCTGGCTTCCAGAGAAAAGCCTGGCGTTTTCTTTCGTTGCTGATCTTTCCTGGTCTTTCTTCCTGCTTCAGTTTGCGCGAACCCGAAACGCCCGACGCGGCCAGCGACTACCAGGCTCCAACTAATATCGAAATTCTGCTGGCCAACTTCACGGCGGCGGTCCAAACGCTCAACACCGTAAACTACGAGCGCAGCTTTAGCGGTCCGCAGTACCGCTTCGTGCCCGATCCTACGTCGGCGGGCACGGCCGCCACGCTTTTCACGAATTGGAGCGTCAGCGAGGAGCGCGACTACTTCAACAGTTTGCGCCGCCGCTCTGCTGCGCCGTCAAACCAACTTACGCTAACCACCCGGCCCTACCAGTTTTTCACCGCCGACTCGGCCGAAGTATCGGCACTCTACCAGTTGCGTATTGTGCAAACCGACACCGCTTTCCAATCAACGATGCTGGAAGGCAACATCCGGTTGCTGGTGCGCCGACGTAATAACGAATGGAAAATAGCTGGCTGGCGCGACCAACGCACCTCCAGCGCGCTTAGCTGGACCGACTTAAAAAAGTATTTCATTCGCAACTGACCAGCTAGCATGACCGATTGATTTTGCAACCAAGTAATATTTTAAAAATCTTATCTTTATTCGTGCCACCTACTGGCCCAGGCTGTTTCACTGCTTACGGCCTGCCTATGCTACTATTACTTTATGCCCCTGCTACCCCCATTCTTGTTCGTTAATCGCCGTTTTATAGGGCCGGGGCTGGCCGTAGGAGCTATACTGGTGGGCTGCAACCCCTTCGCCCCCGGCCTCGACGACGCGCCCACCGACCCCAACCAGCTCCTGGGAAACCCCGTCACGGTACGTGGCTTTTTCGATAGGTTCCGCAGCGCTTATCAGCTCCGTGACTCCACGCTCTACGGCCAGCTCCTAGACCGCCGTTTCAGCTTCACCTTCCGCGACTTTGCCGCCAACGTGGACCGCACCTGGAACCGCGACGTGGAAATTGCAACCACCTACAAGCTGTTCCGCGCCTCACGCACCACCAACTTGCAGTGGACTCAATATCTCCCCACCACCGACACGCTGTTCTCGGATACGCTGGTGTACGTTGACCGCGCTTTCCAGCTCAGCATCGAGCAAATTGATAACCAGCAATATGCCGGCTCTGGCTCAGCTCGCCTCGTGCTCGTCCGCAAGCAAAAAGGCGACCCGTGGCGCATGCGCAGCTGGTTCGACCGCAGCGAGTTTTAATGGGCTAGGCAATTTGCAAAGCCGTTACTCACCGAAAGAAATCCGCAGACGCTGGCAAAGGAAATTTCTAGTTCGCGAAATTACGCTTTCAACTTCAGCTACTGCGAAGACGAAAGCAAGACAACAAAGCACCGCCGGAATACGCCTGTTCGCCTAGAACAGGCTTTTCTTTTTCTATCTTCCGGCCTAAATCCTGATTCCTCTTCTATGTCCGAACAACAAGGCCACTTTCAGCGGGCCATAACACTTTTTGATGCTATCATGATTGTGACCGGTAGCATGATTGGCTCCGGCATTTTTATCGTTTCGGCCGACATTTCCCGGCAGGTGGGTTCAGCCGGTTGGCTGTTGGTCGTATGGGCAATCACAGGATTTATTACGTTGGCGGGGGCGGTTAGCTACGGCGAGTTAGCGGCCATGTTTCCGAAGGTGGGCGGGCAATACGTGTATCTGCGCGAGGCCTACAACAAGCTGGTTGCGTTTCTGTACGGCTGGTCGTTGTTTCTCGTGATTCAGACCGGCGTAATTGCGGCGGTGGCGGTGGCGTTTGCGCGGTTTGTGGGCGTGCTGCTTCCCTGGTTCAGTCAAACCCGCATATTGTTTAGCATCGGAGCGTTCAAGTTCAACTCCGTGCAACTACTGGCCATCATCATGCTAGTGGGTCTTACGTGGGTGAACTCACGCGGAGTGCGGGGCGGCAAGCTTATTTCCAACATCTTCGGCAGCACCAAGCTGGTAGCTTTGGCCCTGCTGATCCTCTTTGGCTTGGCGCTGGGCATCAATGACCAGGCCGTGAGTTTGAACTTCCAGGACATGTGGAAGGCGGCCAGCTTCTCGCCTACCGGCGAGTCGGTACCGCTTAGCGTTTGGGGGCTGATTGGCGCCATCGGCCTAGCCATGACGGGTTCGTTGTTTAGCTCGGACGCCTGGAACAACATCGGCTTTTCGGGCGACGAAATTGTACGCCCCGAGCGTACCATCGTGCTAAGCATGGCCATTGGCACAGGTATCGTTACGGCGCTCTACTTACTTATCAACCTCGTGTATCTACTGGTGCTGCCTCTGCACGGCGACCCCAACGCGGCGGCGACCGACGTCGTGAGCCGGGGCATCATGTACACCAACAACGACTTGGTGGCTACGGCCGTGGCGGAAAGCATTCTGGGCCGCGCCGGAGCGTACGTAATGGCCGTCCTGATTATGATTAGTACGTTCGGCGCCAACAACAGCATTATCCTCAGTGGGGCCCGGGCTTATTATGCCATGGCGAAAGACGGCTTGTTTTTCCCCGGCATGGCGCGGCTCAATAAAGCGGGTGTACCCGGCGTAGCCTTATGGGCGCAGTGTTTGTGGGCCTGCGGGCTGTGCCTGTCGGGTTCGTATGGGCAGTTGTTGAACTACGTAATGTTTTCGGTGATTCTATTCTACGTCATCACCATCATCGGCATCTTCATCTTGCGCCGCACTCGCCCCGACACGCCCCGGCCGTACCGCGCCCTCGGCTACCCCATAATACCGCTATTGTACGTGGTACTGGCCTCGGCTTTCTGCGTGGTATTGCTTGTGTCGCCCGCCACTGCCCGCGACTCAGGCATGGGTTTGCTACTCGTAGCGCTGGGAGTGCCAGCGTATTTTTTATTCGGCAAAGGCTTTGCCAACCCCAAATAAATCGGGTGGTAAGTTATACGCTCTAGCTGCTTATAGCGCTAAAGGCATTACGCTCATCACTGTCTTGTCAACAAAAAAGGCCGCGCTGGAAATTCAGCGCGGCCTTTTTACGAACTATAGCTTATCACTTAATTACGCCGCCGCTTACCGCCTTCGGTTGGCAACAGGGTTACGTTGACGGGCTGAGAACCGCGAGTATGTACTTCCTGGTCTTGGTAGCCACCGTAGCCGAATACCAGTTGATTGTCGCCGGCGGGGACTTCCAGGGCATAGATACCGTTAGCATCCGTGCCGGTACCTTTGCGCGAGCCTTTGAGCAGGACAGTGGCACCAGCCAGTGGCCGACCGTTTTCGTCGAGAATACGTCCCGACAGCGTATAAAAGGTAGGCGCAGTGGACGCCGCAACAGCAGGCGCAGCTTCTTCCACCACTTGCTCGGCTACTGGCTCCGCAGCCGGTAATTGCCGGCTGTCGAGGCTGGTTTCAACTATAGGCTGTGCTGTGCGCCGAGGAGTTGCTTTGGCAACAAGCAATTTTTCAGTTTCAGGAGTGGTGTCCTCTTGCGCGGCAGCTTCTTTTGCTTCTGCCGGAACTTCTTCTTTCGCTGGCTGGGCACCCGTAACACTAGCCTCACCAAGCATGACGGAAGGCATTACGCCATTAATAGCATTGCGGCCTCCGTCTTCGGGCAGGAAATAGCCAATTGTAGCTAGCAAAAAAATAACTCCTACTACAATGGCCAACCACTTATTGCCAGAGGACAGGGATTCTTCTTCCTCGCTGAGATAGGTGTTTTGATTGTCGGTTTTGGGCAGGGTAGAATTGTTGGGCATAGAAAAGAAGGTGAAATGAATGAGGGAATTTCGTTCAGCTAGCAGTATGCTTGGTAGTACAGAGAGTACGGGAAACGACCATAGAAATTAGCACTGGCTCCTAAAGATAGAATATTACTTTTCAGCTATCCTAACTTTACTAAACGCCGAGGTTCTATTGCTACCATATACTCGCATAAACACAATTTCAAATTGAGCTGATCCTACGTGGCCACAACGGAAACAGCTGCGGCACCCGGCGCTGATAAAGCTGATAAGCCTCACCGAACTGGCGCTTTAGTTTGCGTTCTTCTAGCTGCGCCCCAACCACTACATACGCTGCCGCGCAACCCACGAATATCAACCAAGGCACTGTGGGATAAAGCAATATCCAGCCTACAAGCAAAACTAGCATACCCAAGTAAAGCGGGTGCCGAACCACTGCATTTAAACCTGTAACGCGTAGCGGCCCGGCACCAGCACTGGAACCGTAACGCACATAACGCCAGCCAGCAAACTCACCCAAATCATATCCTCGCAGGGCTAGTATAGCCAGCACCAAGCCTGCTACCAACAACCCGCCACCCATACTTACAAATTCCACTTTATGCTTCCAAAGGGCAGTGGCTGGCAGCGTAGCCTGATACCGTAACACAGCCAAAAACAGCCACACGGATAGTTGATTGTAGGCGAGCCGGTAGAAGCGCACAGTGGCTGGCCAGCGCGCAAACACGGCAGCCTTCCACCGTGGAGCAGCCAACAGGCTGTGCACAGAATAATACAGAATCCAATAGGCCACAAGAAGCTCCAGCATAGCTGGCATAAACGAACAAGAGGCTACTTTCGGATTGCGTGATAATGCAAAAAGCCGACCTCCTGTATGGGAAGTCGGCTTTTTGCATTAAACACTTATGCGTTCTATCGCAAAACAGCGCGGTTAGTTAATCGTGTGCGGTGGTAGAGGGGCCGCTTGTCGTCTTGTCGCCAAACTCTTGGTGGCGAGTGCGCAAAGTGTGATCTAGCTCCACGCTGCCCTCCGACTCGAAGCCAGGACCCGATGAGGTTTCGCCGGAGTTGCTATGGTCGTTGCCGCCTTGCGGCTCCGTTTCACTGCCTCCAATGTGCAGGTTTTCGAGTTGGTCTTTTTGGTCGCTACGCTGCGTGTAGCCCTGAGCGCCGGTATTGCGTTGGGCCGAAGGGTCATTGGCTTCTTTGCCATTGCTCTGGTCGGCTTTGTACGCCTTTTCCTCTTCAAGCTGCTTGTTGTAAGGAGCGGGTTGATTATCGGTGATCTGGCTATTTTCTTTGTCCTCGTCGTTGACTTCGTCTTTGCCGAACAGTTTTTCGAATATCATGATCGTGAGAATTAAGGGTTAGGTGTTGCCTTGATTCTTACGAGTGGCTGGCGGTGAGGTTGTAAGGCACAGGAAATCAGCTGCACTCCAGCAATCGAATTTAGCGCGGGCGTCTGCTATTTCCGATCGTTCAGCGTCCAGTCGTAGGCGTAAAAATCGGTGGTGGCAGTGGCTGGAATACGCTTGGAGCCTCGGTACTGATTAATGTAAGCCAACGTAGACTTGCCAGTGGCTTTGAAATCCGCCTCGTACCACTTGAAAATTTCCGACACCAATACTTTTTTGCCGTTCGCATCAACCCGGATAAACTGCGGATCCTGCAACACCTTGCGGGCTTGGTCGGTGAGTTGGGCTTCGAGGGTGGCAGGCGCGTAGGCTTCGGCCCGTAGTCGGGGGCAGCCCCGCGCCCCGCACACCAACGCAAAATGAATGCGCGGATCGGCGTATACCTTGCGCAGTTTGTTGTTTTCCAGCTCGTTGAGCGTCAGCAATTCTCCAGCTATAGCATGCTCCTTTTTATCGAAAAAGCCGGGCATCTTCATCACTGACGCTAAGGGATACGCATCCACCACGGCTTTGATAACGGTTAGGTTGTAGGCATTCAAATAAAAGGATTTGCGTTCGGCGGGAGTTTTTCCATAAATATCAAAACTCTGCACTCGTTGTACTAGTGTTTGCAAGGTGGCGGCTTCCCGGTTAGCAGCGGTGTAGTTGACTTGTCCGTCGGGGGTCACTACTTTTTTCAGAAAGGCCGTAACGTCTTCATGAAATGGGCGCGGCGGGTTGCCCGCAACGGCTGGAAAGCTCGGCAACCACCCCAGTAGGAGCGTCCCCAGCAAGAAAGACACTAGGCAACTCACGGCGAGGCGGCGAGCAGCCAATAAGAAAGTCATAAGCAAATCAGTAAAAGAACAGGAAAGTAGAGCCCAGCACAACGCAACAGTAGGTAATATAAACCTAACGCCACTTACAAAATTAAAGCTCGGCGCTCAGTGGTAATTTCTGCCCAACTTTACGACAACTTGCTACCTACTGGGTTTTCTACCTCGTATATTTTTCACTTATGCATGTAGTTGTTATCGGTAATGGAATTACAGGCGTCACGGCGGCGGTTACGGTCCGGCGGCTGCGCCCCGACGCCCGCATCACGCTGGTATCCGACGAAACGACGCACCACTACTCGCGCACCGCGCTGATGTACTTGTATATGGGCCACTTGCGCTACCAGGATATCAAGCCGTTTGAAGACTGGTTTTGGACGGAAAACCGCCTGGAGTTGGTGCAGGCTACGGCCACCAACTTAAATACTACGCGCAAAGAGCTAAGCCTAAGCACAGACCAAACTCTATCCTACGACCAACTGTTGCTGGCCACTGGCTCGGTGAGCCGCTTCGCCGACTGGCCCGGCCAGCACTTGCGCGGCGTGCAAGGCCTCTACTCCTTGCCCGACCTCGAGCAGATGACCCGCGAGACGCACGGCATCCGGCAGGCAGTGGTGGTGGGCGGCGGGCTGATTGGCATAGAACTAGCCGAAATGCTCCACTCCAGAGGCATCCAAGTTACACTGCTGGTGCGCGACGACCGATACTGGGCTTCGGTATTGCCCAAGCCGGAAGCTGAACTTATCAACCTGCAATTACAAGCCCACAACATCAACGTCCGCTACCGCACCGAACTCGCCGAGCTTCTGCCCGATGGCGAGGGCCGGGTGCGCGCGGTGCGCACCACCGCTGGCGAGGAAATAGAAGCGCAGTGGGTAGGCTTGGCCACGGGCGTGAAACCCAACTTGGCCCTTGCCCAGGCGGCGGGCCTGGAAACCGACCGGGGAATTCTGGTGAGCGAGTTGCTCGAAACTAGTGCACCCGGCGTTTTTGCGGCCGGCGACTGTGCGCAACACCGCCAAGTTGGCACCCACGAAGTGCCGATAGAGCAGCTCTGGTACACTGGCCGGGCGCAGGGCGAAACCGTGGCGCACACCATTTGCGGGCAGCCTACTCCTTACCGGCGCGGCCCCTGGTTTAACTCGGCCAAGTTCTTCAACCTCGAATACCAGACCTATGGCCGCGTGCCCGCCGAACTTGTTGAAGGCGAAGAATCGTTTTATTGGCAACACCCCAATGCCCTGCACGCGCTGCGGATCAACTTCCAGCCCGCGGCGGGTTTTGCCGTGACGGGCATGAACACGATGGGGGTGCGGCAGCGCCACGAAGTATGGGAACAGTGGCTGCGCGCGAAGAAGCCCATACACGATGTGCTGCGGGAACTGGGGGCCGCCAATTTCGACCCGGAATTTTTTCGGCAACACGAGGCCGCTATTGTCGACCAGTTCAACAAGCAATTTCCGGGGCAGCCGGTTGTATTGCAGCGGCGCAAGGGGTTGGTTGCCCGTTTATTATCCGCATCTGGTACCTAAACGTGCGTCTTGTTGCTCGTTGCTAGCCTCATCGGAAGGTTGGCTCCACGACAAAAAGCTTGTTGTAAGCGTAGGTTAGATGCAGGACAGATTTTCTTAATGAACCACATGGATTTCAACAAACTATACCGGCCAAGCGCCCTCAACAGCTTTCAGTTCATTGCTGTCACGGGCCTGATCATGAGCGGCGCTGCCCATCTGATTTTGCATTACTTCACCCATAGCACGCCGGTGGGCTTCAACTGGCTCTACGTGTGCTGGTTGGCGTTGTATGCGGGGGGCACGCTGCTCAACTATTTCGGCAAACCCGATGAGCCCCATCATCACCATCACCACGATGACGACCATGACCATGACACCTAAGCTGTTGCCCTTCCGATGCAGGAGGAATCTGGGTGTACTAGTTGAACGCTTTTAACTCAGATTCCTTCTGCATCGCAAGGACAACAGCTTGAATGGATATGCTTTAATAAGTTTTAAGTAGACCACACTTACTGGTGCACCCAGTTTTGTGCACCTGTTATAAAGGAATGCTTTTTCATTGATTCATTATGCCCTCTCTCTCTCTTCCGCCGCCACCGCTGTCCGACACGTCGGCCATTGAAAAAATCTTACTTACGGTTATCGGGTTGGGACTACTGGCTCTTTCCACCGTAGCTTTTGATGCCGACGCAGAGCGGGCGCGACTAAGTATGTACGTAGCGCTGGCTCTTGTTAGCGGCGGAACGCTTGCTTGGGCTTGGTGGAAATTTGGGCGGGGTGATGCGGGCGTCAAGCAAGACAACCTGTGGTTGCGCAGCAGCACCGGCCGCGGCGCGGTGGCCTGGCTTACGGCCGTGGTGCTCACCGGCTTCTACGTGGTACTCTACTGGTTCAGCAGCCCCGACGACCAAGGTAACTTCGGTCCCTTCAACCAGTTAGTACACGCTCTGGACCCGTTCAGCGCATGGTTGCGTCACAAGCCCGCCGACCAATGGCTGCTCTACGGCACTTTTTACACCCTGGCGGTGCTGGTAATGGGGGGCCGGGCGCTGTGGAAGTATCGGCACTCGCCGTACCAGCGCATCCGCACGGTTTCGGTGATGTTCTTCCAGCTAGGCTTTGCCTTTCTGCTGCCTGGTTTGCTGCTGGCTTTTCAGAAGCCCGAGTACTATTTCAGTTATTTTTGGCCGCTGAAATACGACTACTTGTTTCCGGGCACGGTTGGCTACCTGCTGAAAGATGGCGGCCCCGGCCTCGGGGTGTTCATGGTGTTCTGGGGGGCGGTTATGTCGTTTGTGGGCACCCCCATCCTCACCTACTTCTACGGGAAACGCTGGTACTGCTCCTGGGTATGCGGCTGCGGCGGCCTGGCCGAAACGGCCGGCGACCCCTACCGCCATCTCTCCGACAAAAGCCGCACCGCCTGGCGCTGGGAAGTGCGCATCATCTACCCCATTCTGGTAATTATTGTGCTGCTCACCGCCATGCTGTGGCTGGCGGCCTCCGGCGCGGTACCGGCCTTGCAGCCCGTTGCCGAGCCCTTGTCCAAGGCCTACGGCTTTGCTATCGGCTCGGTGTTCTCGGGCGTAATTGGGGTGGGTTTCTACCCCTTGCTAGGCAACCGGGTGTGGTGCCGGTTTGGATGCCCGATGGCCGCGTATCTGGGGCTGTTGCAAAAGCACTTCTCCCGCTTCCGTATCACCACCAACGGTGCCCAGTGTATCTCGTGCGGCAACTGCTCGAACGTCTGCGAGATGGGCATTGACGTGAAGCAATACGCCCAGCGCGGTGAGCCCATCATCCGGGCCTCCTGCGTAGGCTGCGGTATGTGCAGCACCGCTTGCCCTCGTGGCGTGCTCAACCTTGAAAATGGCCCGCGGGAAGGCCGCTACCAAGCCTCATCCCTCATCCACGCGGATTCGTTGCGGATTTTGAGCTAGGGGGCGACGACTCTATGGTAAAGCTCAAGGGGCCCTTGGGTTTCAGCCACAGTTTGATGTCGGCGTAGGTGAGTTGATAATCGGAGTCCGGCTGCAAGGCTTCGATGAGGTGCGGGAAACCGAAATCGTAGTAGAGCACCAAACCAAACGAGGTAACGGCAAAGTCGTAGAGGCGAGGTTCGCCGGCTTGCAGCTCGACCGTGCTGGTGCTGTCGTTCCAGTACAGCCGATGCTTCACGTCGGCTAGCAAATTGGTGTCGGTTGCCAGCTGCGGATACTCTTCGGGCAGCGTACGCAAGTGCTCGGTTACGCGGCGGCTGATGGATTGCTGCCAGCGCTGCTGTAGGGCTAGCGTATCGGCCACCAAGTCGCGCACTGCCATAAGGCGGCCGGTGCGCAAGTCGAAAGTGGCATGGCGCTTCACGGTGGATGGGTACGCGCCACGATACTCGGAAGTGAATTCAACTGACAGCAAGCCGTGGTCATTATAAAGCACCTCGTAGCGGGACTCCGTGAAGTCGCTTTTCTTGCCCTCAAACTCGGTGTGCGCCTGCTCGATAGCCGTGCTGACGGTAAGCGGCTGCGGAACATCCTCCAGGTCTTCGCCCAGTGCCACATCAACCAGCCCAAGATTAACACGTGCGGCGGCGGCGGCATCTGGCAGTTGCACCTGCGGCACAATAAAGCGTCCTTTAACAGTGTCGCTCACACTCGTAACAATAGCCCTTTCAATTCGGGCAACCCCCGGCTTAGCAGTTGATTTCGATGCCTTCGCCTTGGTGGCTGGTCGCCGGACAGTGCCTTTGGAGGCTGGCTTCGGCGCCTGAGTGACTTTAGGCGAAACCGATGGTTGGGTTAAAGTAGGTAGAAGAGGATTAGGATTCTGCTGCTGTTGCGCCTGCGCAAGAGCGGCCATCAATAACAGCGCGGGCAGCAGCCCATGCAAATATGTATTAACCATAGAAGACGACAATCGCGCGAAACTGAGTGCAACTTACGGCTTGCCGCCCGAATGCTTGTCTGACCACGAAGAATTGCGCTCCGGCTGGGTGGCTGGCTGGTCGGGTAGGTACTGCTGTAAAGGCAGTTGCTGTACCCCGCCTCCCGCTCCTTCTCTACTCTGCGCGGCTGCCTGCGGCATTTTGCTACCCGCCGAGCTAGGCACGACAACACGGAGCGTATGCGGTTGACTACGGTACGAGTTGCCGGGTGCTAGCTGCGGCGGTTGCTGGGCAGTCACCCGCCCGGAAGACCGAGGCGGCAGCTTGAACTTTTCGCTTAGCCCTAACTGGCTCGGCGGGGCTGTTTGTGCCTGGACGAAACTCGGTGTAGCCAGCAAGAACAAGGAAAGCAGAAGAGTTTTCATTGATTTATTTCTAATTGCTTAGGGATAACACTCGCCTTTTCTATTGACTTGCTTGACCGCAAGAAGGTTGCATAACGAGTTCATTGCCAAGCAGTAGCGCACACCCTACAAACAACGACAGCCCTACCGCACAAACGCCAACAGCGCCGCCAGAAATTGCGGAGTGGCTTCCAAGTGCGGAATATGCCCAACGCCTGGCAGAGGCACTAGCTTTGCCCCCTTTATTTGGGCGGCCGTGCGCTGGCCTAGCGCCGGATACTGCCCCATACCAGCCAGTACCTTCGGGTTTTTGATGAGGCCCTTGCCTACCACTGTCCGGTCGTCTTGCCCAATAATCAGCAACGTGGGCGTGGCAATAGCACCGAACTCGTAGCTCACGGGCTGCTGATAAATCATGTCGAAGGTGAGGGCGTTGGCGCGGGCTACTTTCGGGAAATCGGGGTGGCGGGTTTGGGCCGCTAGCGGCAACAGCCACTCATCATGGGTTTTGGGGTACCCTTTGGGATAATAAGTGGCGTGGTATTTTCGGATGCTCTCCTCAGTGCTTTTTCGCTCGGTGGCTTCAGCCTCATCAACGGTTTGGAACGGCACGCCCACGCGGTAGTCTTCCAAACCAATAGGGTTTTCAAGCACCAGCTTCTCGGTAGCGGCGGGATAAAGCAGCGCGAACCGCGTCGCAAGCATACCGCCCATACTGTGCCCGACAATGGTGGCTTTCTGGATTCCTAGCGTATCGAGCAGGTGCTTGGTGTTGTGGGCTAGCTGGTGAAAGGAATAGTGAATGTCGGGCTTATCGGACTTGCCAAAGCCAACTTGGTCGGGTACCACCACGCGGAAACCGGCCGCCGCCAGCGCCTGGATGGTTTCGCGCCAGTACGCCCCAAAAAAGTTTTTGCCGTGCAGCAACACCACCGTACGGCCGTTGGCTTTGGCACTGGCGGGCACGTCCATGTACGCCATTCGAATGCGCTGGCCTTCCAGCGTAAGCGGCAGAGTACGCACCGGAAACGGGTACTCGTATCCGTCGAGGGTGGCGCTAAGAGAGGGGGGCGCGGTTTGGGCTACGCTTAGCGTGGCAGAAAACAGGGCGAAGAAAAGCAACAGCAACTGGCGGCAGCAACGCATAAAAACAATCGACATGAATTTCAATTCTCAGCTTACGCAAACCCGGTGGTTTTGGTGGTTCGGCCAAATTTGTGGCTGGACGTGTCGTCTTTCGGATAGCAGTACAAGGCAATGGCGCGCCGCACCCGTTGACCAACCAAGTGAAACGCTTCACCGATGGTTTTCAGAATGAAATCGGGGGCAGTGTCACTAAGCTAGAGCATCAAGGACACCGTTTAGGTTGAAACCACAAGAGTAGCGTGTGAGGTCAGAAGTTGAGTGAGTAAGATTTTATGGCCCTAGAAACCGCATCTTTGCACTCTCCCAACGCTTGTTGGAGGACGGAACAGGCGCGCAACAACCCAATTCAGTTACATAGAAACCGATGGAATGCCTTTGATTGATGTTATTATCCCGGCCTATAACGAGGAGCAGTCAATTGGGAAGGTGCTGGCGGAAATTCCGGCTGGGTTGGTGCGCGAAGTCATCGTCGTTGATAACAACTCCTCGGACCAGACCGGCGCGGTAGCACGCGCCGCGGGGGCCACCGTATTGCGCGAGCCCCGGCCGGGCTATGGCCACGCCTGTTTAGCCGGCATGGCGCGCTGCTATGCCCGCCCCG
Organism: uncultured Hymenobacter sp.; assembly: GCF_964242765.1. Lineage (NCBI taxonomy): Bacteria > Pseudomonadati > Bacteroidota > Cytophagia > Cytophagales > Hymenobacteraceae > Hymenobacter > uncultured Hymenobacter sp. Next base: position 29,499 of record NZ_CAXTBM010000022.1, on the reverse strand, counting down.
CCGCCGAGCAGCCCGAAATCATTGTCTTCCTCGATGGCGACCATTCCGATTATCCCGAGGAATTACCGCTGCTGCTGGCCCCTATTCTGCGCGGCGAAGCGGACATGGTGATTGGCTCACGGGCTTTGGGAGAGCGGGAGGCCGGCTCCATGATGCCTCAGCAGATCTTTGGCAACTGGCTGGCCACTACTTTATTGCGGCGTCTCTACGGAGCCAGCTTCACCGATCTAGGCCCCTTCCGAGCCATCAGAACATCGGCCCTCACGCGCATTGGCATGCAGGATACCACGTACGGCTGGACCGTGGAGATGCAGCTTAAAGCGGCCAAGCTCAAGATTCCCAGCACCGAAGTGGCCGTGCGCTACCGCCGCCGCATCGGCACGAGCAAGGTATCGGGTACGGTGCGCGGCACGTTGGGCGCCGGCTACAAGATCCTTTGGACTATTTTCCGGTATTTATGAGTAGCGTACCGCGTGCTCAAAGGTTATTCCAAGAGGAGCTGTCATTCCGTTGAGTTGGCACTTTATACCTTTGGCATGACGTTCTTTGTGTTCTTTTATTTCCTGCATGCTTTTTCTTGAAGTCACGCTGCTGGTGCTTTATGGGCTGTGTCTGGCTTTTATTCTGGGCTTCAGTGTCACGCAGTTTCAGCTGACCCAACTGGCCCGCCGGGCCTACGCACGCGGACTACCAACTGAGCCACCCGCGCCGGCTCCTTGGCCCCGCGTGGCAGTGCAGCTTCCTATCTACAACGAAGTGTTTGTGGTGGAACGCCTACTCGACGCTTGCGCCACCCTCGACTACCCCGCCGATAAGCTCCACCTGCAAGTCCTCGACGATTCCACCGACGAAACCGTGGGACTCGTGGCGGCGCGCGTTGCTCACTACCGGGCCCGCGGCCTGCGCATCGACCATGTGCGCCGCACCGACCGGCAGGGCTTCAAAGCCGGTGCCCTACGCCACGGCCTGGAGCTTACCAACGGCGAGTTCATAGCCATTTTCGATGCCGATTTCGTGCCCAAGCCGGACTTTCTGCGCCGGACCATCCCCTACTTTGATGCTCCCGACGTGGGCGTGGTGCAAACCCGCTGGGGCCACCTCAACGAATACTATTCCATCCTAACGCAGTTACAGGCCTTTGGCTTGAACGCCCACTTCTACCTCGAGCAAGTAGGCCGGACCAGCGGCGGATACTTTATCAACTTCAACGGTACGGGCGGCGTGTGGCGACGCTCCTGCATCGAGGATGCCGGCGGTTGGCACACCGATACGCTCACCGAAGACCTGGACCTGAGCTACCGCGCCCAACTCCGTGGCTGGCGCTTCCGCTACCTGCCCCAAGTGGTAGCCCCAGCCGAGTTGCCCGCCGCCATGGACGCCCTCAAGTCGCAACAGTTCCGCTGGACCAAGGGGGCCGCCGAAACGGCTCGTAAGCACCTGGGCACGGTGTTGCGCTCCAACCAAACCGCCGCTACCAAGCTGCACGCGGCGTTTCACTTGCTGAACAGTACCGTGTTCGTGGCTATTCTGCTGATGGCGCTGATAAGCGTGCCGTTGGTGTATGTGCGCGTCGATTTGCCGCAGCTCAAGCCTTTGCTACAACTATCGTCGGTGTTTCTGCTGGCCTTCGTTCCCCTTATTCACTACTACCACACGAGTTGGCGCCTCGATAAGCCAAAGGCTCCGGGTTGGCGGTTTGTCCCTAAGTTTTTGCTGTTCATGTCGATGTCGATGGGGCTGACGCTGCACAATGCGCGGGCAGTGCTGCTGGGCTGGCTCGGCAAACAGTCGGCCTTCGTCCGAACCCCCAAGCTCGGGCTGGTAAACCGGCAAGGTACCTGGCGGGGCCGGCGCTACCGCACTGGGTCCCTCCTCGACGGCCTGACCATTTCGGAGGGGGTGCTGACGCTGTATTTTGCTTTTGGCATCGGGGCCGGCCTTTATTTGAATGACTGGGGCTTGATTCCCTTCCACTTGATGCTAACCGTTGGCTACGGCCTAACTTTCTACTATTCTATGCGGCACCGTAAGTGAACGGTGGCTGCTATCCGTTAGGCAGGCCGCTACTAGTTGCCCACAGCGCACTGCTCATTGCCGGCCTGTTTATCTTAGCTTTTCTCTGCCCTTGCTTATTCGGTCTACTTTCCGCCCCGTTCACTTGCTCGCCCTGCTTCTTTCGGGGTTGGCGTACGGGGCGCTGGCGTATGCCACTCCCAGGGCAGAATTCAAGCAATTGCTGGCGTTACTGGCGGTTGCGTTTGGCTTGTACGCCTATTTGCTTGGGACGCACCTCCCGTTGCGGGCGGGGCTGGTAGCGGCGCTACTGCTGCGCCTACTCTGGCTCCCCGTCCTCCCCAATCTCTCCGACGACTACCACCGTTTCCGCTGGGACGGATTGCTGACAGCCCACGGCCTCAACCCCTTCCAATACCGCCCCGATGAGCTGGTTTCCAACTCAGTCAAAGCAAGCGTTGATCCGTCGGATTCCACCATTCTTCAACAGTCAACATTTCGCCAACAACTTCCGGCAAAGGTCAATCACCAACTAGCCACACTGTACCCAAAGCTGAACTCGCCGCACTACTACTCGGTGTATCCGCCGGTGTGCCAAGCGGCGTTCGGATTAGCGTCGGGCCTGTTCCCTACCACTGAACTAGGAGCGGTTCTGGTACTGCGGTTGGTGGTGTTGCTAGCAGAAGCAGGCACCGCCGCGCTGTTGCTGGCGTTGCTGCGCGCATTTGGGCAGCCAGCACATCGGGCGTTGTGGTACCTACTCAATCCGCTGGTAGTGGTGGAGCTGACCGGCAATCTGCACTTCGAAGCCCTGATGATTTGCTTTGGGCTGCTGGCCTTGTGGCTGCTTGTGCGGGGCCAACGGAACTGGTCGGCGGGGGCATTGGGATTGGCGGTGGGCACCAAACTGCTGCCACTGCTTATGCTGCCGCTACTGATACGGCGGCTGGGCTGGCAGCAGTTCTTGCGCTATTCGGCGGTGGCAGGCTTTGTTGTACTTATACTTTTTTTGCCTTTCATTTCGCTTGATTTACTGCGTAATATCAACCGCAGCCTCACGCTTTACTTTAGCAAGTTCGAGTTCAATGCCAGCGTGTATTACGTACTCCGCTCCATCGGCTATCACCTTACGGGCTACAACGAAATTGCTCTTATCGGGCCGGGCTTAGCGCGGGCTACGGCGGTGCTGGCTCTGTGGCTGGCGTGGCGGGAGAAGCCTGTTATCTGGGAGACCTTGCCCCGCACGCTGCTCTTCACGCTCACCATCTACTACTTGTTTGCCATCGTGGTGCATCCTTGGTATCTGGCCCCGCTGGTAGCCCTGAGCGTGTTCACCAGCTACCGTTACGCACTAGTCTGGTCGGGCATGGTTGGGCTGTCCTACGCCGCGTATCAAACCAGCGCCTACCTCGAAAACCTGTGGCTGCTGGCGCTAGAGTACCTCACGGTGCTGGCGGTGCTGGCTTGGGAGTTGCGGCGAAATGCCCGGAGCGCTTAACACTTAGGGTTTGGGGGTCAGTTAACTGCTTAACTGATACCGAGGCACGAAGCACTGTCCTTAGTTAGCCGGCACTGAACCGGTAGTAGGATGGGTCCAGTAGGCGTAGCGACTAACTTTCCTGAGCGTCAGCTGGCGGCCGTCCCAGGTGGTTTGGCGCAACAGCAGGTTAGGATATTGCTTGGCAAACCAATACCGGCTCGTCTTTTTCGGACCCAGTTGTACCCGCACTAGCCAGGCCGGCTCTGGCGTATCGGCAGCGGGGGCTTCCTGCACTTTGATTTCCGCATCGTAATACGTGGGAGGTGCGGCTTTGCTGGTTTGTTGCAACTCGCAGAGGGTAGCCTGAAAAGTGGGGAGCGTTGCAAAGCGCAAACTGCGCAACGTGTAGGGCAACGCATCTTCAAACAACAGGTCGCGGCGTAGGTTGCGCTGGCCGGCTCCCTGCGTGTCCCAGTAGGAGTTATAAGTTTGCACGTACTGCAAACCGTCGTCCTGAAATGCTTTGAACGTATTGCCGCACCACTCCTGCGACGAGTTCGTGAGCTTGTAGACACTCACCGGGTTATCACGGCGAAAAAACAGAGACGTAAGGAAATGATAGGGATACTGGTCGGTGGGAATACGGCAGAACTGGTTCACCTTCATCACCGGAAACAAGTCGGCACGCTGGTAGTCGTCGGTCTTGACCTTGTACTGGGCGTTGAATTCCTCTTTCACCGTAAGTTGCACGTATTCGAAGCGTCGCACTTTGTCGTACACAACCCGCTTGGCGTCGTAGAGCGCCACTTCCGCCAAGCCATCTTCCCACAGCTTGTTCATGGCCCACAAACGCTCGAAATAAGGATCTAAGCGCCGCAAAGCGTTAAGTGAATTCTCGGCCTGCAACCCGGTTGTGGCCGATGGGCCCGGCTTGGTGGTCGGGTCCGGTGATGAGCAGCCATTTACACCCAGGCCTACTATCAACCCTACACCTAGCAGCCAAAACTCAACGAGACAACGCATAACACAAAGTTGGAAAGTGACGCCTAAGTAAGTTGAAAGCAAGCAAACACGCTTCCGCTATGCTTTATCTGCCTTACTGCTTGCCCGCCACGCTTGCAAGTCATTGGCATCGTCGACATCGCGCAGGGTTGGCAACTGCGCTACTTCAAGGCCAAGCCGGTCGGCATCCGCTAGCGTATGGGCCAGAACTGAATCGGTGCTCCAACTTTTATTGCTAAACAAATCGGTATATAACTCTCTCATCCCTAACAAGTAATACCCACCATCCTCAGCCGGCCCTATAACTACTTCATGGGTTGCCAGCAACGTGTAGGCCTGCGTTAGAAGTTCGGTTGTTAGACCAGGGCAATCAGTGCCGATGATGAGGGCACTGGTGGTACCAGCCGCAAAAGCATGGGCAAAGGCCGTCTGCATCTTCTGTCCCAAGTCGCCTGGCAACTGGTGCAGTTGCTCGTAGCTGTTCCATGCTTCGGGGAAAGCAACGGGAGCAGCGAGAGGCTCGGCTAGCCACAGCGTTTTGTGCGCGGCTATCTCGGCGGTAACGGTGAAGGTGTGGTGCAGCAGTTCCTGGTACACGGCCAGCGCGGCTTCGTCGCCGATACCCGCCGCCAGCCGCGTTTTCACCCGCCCCAGCTCCGGATACCGGGCGAATATCAGCAGATGGGCCAAACTGCCCTTGTCGTTAATGGGTGCGGGTGCTGTCATGCAAATTGAGGATTCGACGGGGTGGTGCTGAGTAGATGTTGACCTGAATTCTTACTTGTAGCTGGAAATTTATTCCACCACCTAGCAAGGCGAAGCTTCGCCAGCCGAAAGGAATCAGCAACTAGTTGTACGCAAACTAGGACAAGCTGAAGCAGCTACCGGGGATAAAAACTAAGATAGCAATGACGGCAGACCAATACATTTGTCAGCATGAACTCGTCTTATACGCATGCAAGAATTGCCATTGTTTGGATTCTCCCTATCCTCTTGCTATCAACAACTTGGGTTATTTTTGGGTGCTATTACGAGACGAATGATGATGTTGCCATCACGCAGGTAGTACGTGGCGAAACGGCTTTAGGGCCGGTATCCAATCTGCATCTATATTTTCATGGTTTGTCCTACGGGTTAGCTGCGTTATATCGGCTACTACCTGCTATTCCTTGGTACGGCCTGCTACTTTACGCATTGCTTTATATAAGCCTAGTCTTGTTGTATGGGATGCTCTTCCACTTGCTAGCGCCCACCCTATCCCTGTTGGGAATTACCGCGTGTTTTATCGTCGTCTACTGGCTTACCTGGCAAGAAACTGCCCTGTTGATGAACTATACGCGGCTACCCATTTTGCTGGTAGCAACAGGGACACTATTTGCCGCCAGCCGACGGGGACAATTTTTACCGCTATTAATTGGGTTGGCTATAGTAGCCTTGGGATGGTCAATACGACCAAGCGCCGCCGTATTAGGTTTGCTAGTAGCCATTCCCGGTGCTTGGTGGCTGGCGGGCTTTCGGGCTACTATACCTCTTGCCAGTGCCGGCTTATTGATAGCCGTTGCCACGGTAGCAGTAGCAACTACTTATTCCCCTGTTGAAAAAACATATCGACAAATTGATATGCTGTTGGTGAGCTATACCGATTACTCATTGTACCAGCTCCGCCCAACTACTGCCGCTGATAGCCTAGGACAAATAGCCGTCGATAATTGGGCATTAGGAGATTCTACCATAGTCAATGAAAGGTTTTTTAAACGAAACGCCTATTTCGATAGCCCCTCTTTCCTACGGCAAACCTTAGTCCGCAAAGCCTTCACTTTCTACTATCTGTTGCGCAATCATTACCTAGGGTTGATTTTGTTTCCCATTGTGGTCGGGCTTTGGCTAAGCCTACGGGATACATGGCGGCGGCACTGGGAGTTCTGGGTGGCACAAGTGCTATTTGCAGCATTTTTACTGCTACTAGCAACGGCCCTGAAGCTGCCTTTGCGCATAGCATCACCACTTTTTAGCGTTTGGACAGTAAGCACTGTAATTTACATAGCCCGGCATAGCATTTGGATGTTGCATCTTACAACCGTTTGGCGCTTAGCGTTTTGCGGTGCGTTGTTTTTTTACAGCTTTGCTATCTGGCATGAAAGCAGAATGTACCACCGGCTACAAGAACAAAATGAGGCCTACATGAGCCAAGTGTACAAACTAGCTAAGCAGCACACGCTGGTTGTGGGTGGCGTGGAGTGGGCCTACATATATCTATCGCCCTTCACTACCTATGAACTATCTGACTCACCGGTTGTAACCCTAATGGGGTGGCTCACTTTGGAACCCTCCCTAGTAGAACTACGCCAACACCTGACGGGAACCCGGGACTTCAGGGAGAGTCTAAACAGGCTAGCTGCCACGCCCAATACTATCTGGATGATGCGCGATTCATTTGCTTCCTATCTACAGCTATATATGCAACGGCATAACTCAAACCCGGCAACTACACTTCGCTTTGTCAGCCAACAGTCATTGTCCTCTAATAGCGAATTCGCCAAAGTGTATGAGGCCAGGGTATCTACTCGCTAGAAAATTACCTTATCAATACCTCGGAGTTGACTGCTTGATGTGATAGCTAATACCAAGTGAAATGGCACTAAATCGGGCGGAGTTAAGCTTCTTGAAGTACATGTCTTCAAGAAGCTAGTACCTCTTCGTTTCCACCTTCTGGCAAAAGGAAACGGGCATTTGCATATACTAACCACTTTGATACTCTGCTGGCGTCCGGGTGTCGAGCAGCAACACGGCTCTTGGCTTCTTCTTTAGCATGGTTGCCAGCTCAGCCGGCCGAACTACAAGCACAGTGTTGCGGTAAAGCGTCCGCAACAGCCGGTCGTAGGTGGTAGGTTTCGTTACCAGTTGATTTACAGCCCAGCCCGGTTAGCGGGGCTGATAGCCCCGCAAAAGTCAAATACTATACATAGCCGCGAAGTATCCGTAAGCTGCTTTTCTCATCTAGAATCTTGTGAGAATATGCCGCTGTTTGGCATACAACAAACTTTTAGGTAGTAGCCCCACCACAACTAGAACCAGCTCCGGCCGTGCAGCCGTAGCAGTGCTGATTAACGACAATAGCGCGGGCGTTAAGAGCCGCTTCGTTGAAGTCGCGGATATGCTGGGGGGCGCGGCTATCCACGGGTAACTCCAACATCTGGTTGAAGTCGCAGTCGTAGAGGTGGCCGTCCCAGCCGATGCTCAGCGTCGAGCGGCACATTACGTTTTCGGCAGCGGCCGGATTGTAGGCCCCTACCAGCTTCTCCATGTAGCCTAGGTAGTTGCCGCTTTCCAGCAGGTATTCCAAAAAGCGACTGATCGGCAGGTTGGTGATGGTGAGCAAGTTGTTGAATACCACCCCATGCTCGCGAAGCAGGCGCTGCTTGAAGTCACGTTCTAGGCCGGTTTGGCTGCCTGGCAAAAACGCGCCCGAAGGGTTGTACACCAAGTCGAGCGGCAAGCCTGAGTTATCTACCCCATAGCCTACCTCGTTTAGCATTCGCAGAGCCCGAATCGAGCGTCCAAACACCCCGTCACCACGCTGGGCATCGGTACGGCTAGCCGAGAAGTGCGGCAACGACGAGACGACGCGTACGCCATGCCGGGCAAAGAACTCGGGTAGGTCGTGGTACTTTGAATTGGCCACAATGATGGTCAGGTTGCAGCGCACAATCACCTGCCGACCTAGCGCCACTATTTGCTCGACCAGCCACCGAAAATCAGGGTTCATTTCCGGCGCGCCACCCGTTAAATCAACCACTTCAATCTCGGTCTGGGCCAGCGCATCCAAGCAAAGCTGCATGGTTTCGCGGGTCATGATTTCGGTACGGTCGGGGCCGGCGTCAACGTGGCAGTGGCGGCAGGTTTGGTTGCACATCTTGCCCACGTTGATTTGCATCACCGTTGTTCTGGTAGGACGCAGCGGCAACAACCCTGTTTCACGCAGCTTACGGGCAAAAGGCATGATATGCGCTCCTTCCGCGTCGGCCTGCGAGAGTACCGTAAGTTGGTAACCAGTATCGGCCAACGGGTGATGTTGAGCGTGTAATGACTTCATACAACGAAACAGAATGTCCTCTCGGACCTAAAAGAAGAGCACCTTTAGTTGGGATAAGGCCGTCGGAGTAGCAAAACATAGCGCCCTGCTCCTGTACGCAACCAACACCATAACAATCCAAAGGCGGTTTATCTTCCAGCGAAAGCCAATCAATTTACATGCTTAATTCCTTGGCTTTATTCATCATTTGCACGCCATGCACCAGCACTGCGCCGCCTTTGATGGCCGCGGCTACGTGTACGGCTTCCATCATCTGCGCTTCATCAGCGCCTTTCTGAAGCGAGTCGGTGGTGTAGGCATCGATGCAATAAGGACACTGCACGGCATGAGCCACAGCCAAAGCAATCAAGGCTTTTTCGCGCTCTGAAAGGGCTCCCTCCTTGAACACCTCGCCGTAGTAAGCAAAGAACTTGCTGCCCATCTCGGCTTGCCACTCGGTGATGTTGCCGAACTTGGCTAGGTCAGCGGGATTGTAGTAGGTTGACTTTTCCATATGCTTTTAAACAAAAAGAGATAGTAAGAGAAAAAGAAATAGCCACTTGAACACGTCCTTTGGGCTACCCGGTAGTAGTATTAGTGACGCTTTAAGCGTGCCCAGCAGGCCGGCGCCGCACCCGAATTAGCACCCGCTCACCATTCTCGCTGGTTTCGGGCTCTACCACAATACGGTCGGCCTCATCGAAATAAGTGGCGAGACCCCGCACGATACCTACCGCCAAGGCGCCCATCCGCCGTTGCGACACGTAAGTTATTTCCAGTTCATCGGGTGAATGCCGCACTACATGCAGGACGGGAGGCGCGTTGTGGGTGTGCTCGCTGCGCACTTGCTTATGCATGGTGTTTTCGGTGTGCTCGATCATATCCAGCGTTTTCCAGTCGGGCTGAATAAGCTTCTGGTACATGTACATAAGGTCGGGCACCAGATATTCGCCGAACTTCTCGTGAAGCTCATCGACTGGAATTCCTGTCATTTCGGCGGCTTTTCCCACTAAAGCATACATGTGCTCATCCGGATACACCTCCTTATGATCGAAGTGACCGGAAGTGAGGTTAGCCGCTTCCACCAAGCGTACCCAAGTACTATGATCGTACTGGGTCTGGACGTAGCGCTTGAGAAGGATAAAGACAGTCCCGTGCATGGCTAATAACTATCAGCGGAAATAAGCCCCCAACTTAACACGAATTCGGTGAAGACAACTGAAAGGAAAAAGCAAGGAGCGCAGAAGGTGACTTCTGCGCTCCTTGCTTTTAATCTGTTAAAACTAAATATTCCCTACCACGGTCATCGTTGACAGCGTGGGGGTTGGACTGCCGCCCACATTTTCCACCGTCATAGCAAATGCTTGGGCGCTGGCAATGTCTTTCATTTGCTGTAGGCCTTCGCCAGCAGCCGTGGTAGCGGCTAGTACCCCGGCATCAACAGGCTTCCCTTTGTCGAGAGCCCATAGCTGGTATTGCTTGCCAGCCGGGGGGGTAGGCAGGCTGCGCACGTCCACATACACGGCGCGGGTGGTAGGGTTGTAAAGCACGCGGGCCTTGGCAGTAGGCGCAGCCGGCGTACCAGCCAACGTCACATGCCGAAACTGCTCGTCGCGCAGCACGGCCAACTCCTGGCGCTGCGTGGTCACGAGCTTTTGCGAAGCCTGCTGGGTGGCGGCAAAGCGAGCCTGCTCATTCTGCACCGCAAACAACTCGGACTGCGTATGCTGCCAACGGTTGTAGAGCACATAGTTGCCACCGAGGCTGAGCAGTAGGGCCACCGAGGCAGCCATCAACCAGTTAACTCCGCGGGCCGGAGCCTGCGTCTGTACCGGTTCAGGTGCACTGCTAATGGGCCGCACTACGGGCGCTGAGGCAGGTGTGTTAGCCGGCGAAGGAGTGGCTGCCACTGGTTGCGAAGTTGGCGTAGGCGCGGCAGGCCGCGGCAGCACCTCGTTTGCATTCTTCTCAGAATTCTGCTCGTGAATGGCTTGCTGCCAACCGGCCAATACCCGCTCCCGCATGTCCGCCGGGGGCGTTAGAGAGTGGGCTTCCGCATAGGCATCCAGACCTATGATAATGGCGTCCAGTTCGTGGCGAATTTCGGGATGAATGACGGCGAGACGCTCCACTTCGGAACGCTCGGATTCCGACAATATGCCCAGGGCATATTCCTCCAGAATACCTGATTCGATGTATTGCTGAGTGTCCACGGCTATCGAATCAATTTAGAAAGTACTTTAATAGCTGCCCTAGCACGGGTTTTTACCGTGCCAAGGGGCAGATTCAGCTCTTCGGCCACTTCGCTCTGGGTGTAACCTCCGAAGTACAGCATATCGACGACCTGCTGCTGGTCGGGGTTAAGTTTTTTGGTCATTTCCTGCAAGCCGATGTGCTCGGGCCGGAACGTAGGCGATGCGGGCTCACGTACTGCGGCACTGTCCTCAAGCGGTTGGGTACGACTACCTACGCGGTACTGTCGAGACCGGATTTTGTCAATAGCCAAATTCCGGCATACATTCATTACCCAGGTAAAGAGTCGCCCCTTTCCAGCATCATATGATCCAAAAGAGTTCCAAATTTTAACCATACTCTCTTGGAGCACGTCTTCGGCTTCCTCTTCTTTTTTGACGATGCGCATGATGACGCCGTAAAGCGCCGCCGAGTATCGGTCGTAGAACAAGGTCATGGCCGACTCATCCCGGTCTCGCAGGCGCTGCACCAGCAAGTCCTCGTCGGAGAGAGAGGGTACGGCTTCGGGGGGAATTACATTCACGGGCTACAGCAGTATGGAACGATGGGCAATCACGAACCCTTCGCCGGACGAAAGTACACTTCTAATGCATTTGTTTTGAAACGCCGGCTTCAAAATCACGCACGAGCTTTGTAACCTGCGTGCTACGGCTACGTTTTGCGGCTAGTTGCACGAGAGCGACGAAACAACGGAATAGCCGAGTGAAGTAATCTACGGCGCTATTTGCTTGGCCGTCAGTTATCGTAGACATCCACTCACCCGCCATTCATTTAGTCACTCAATCAGCCCTACCTTATACAGATGCCAATAGCTTCCATCAATCCGTATACTGGCCGCGTTGAGCGCCGTTTCCGCGCTTTTAGCTGGCTCCAAACCGAACGCATTCTGGCGCAGGCGCACCGGGCGGCGGCTCAGTGGCGCACCACCACTTTCGGGCACCGCGCCCAACTCATGCACCGCGCCGCCGAGTTGCTCCGGGAGCGACAAGACGAGTTGGCCCGCATTATGGCCCTGGAAATGGGCAAGCCCGTGGTAGATGGCCGCGCCGAAGCCCTAAAGTGTGCCCTTTGCTGCGACTACTACGCCGACCACGCCGAAGAATTTCTGGCCGACGACCTCATTGAAACAGAGGCGCAGCGCAGCTTTATCAGTCACGAACCGATTGGGGTGGTACTGGCCGTAATGCCCTGGAATTTTCCCCTCTGGCAAGTGGTGCGCTTTATTGCGCCGGCGCTGATGGCTGGCAATGTGGGTTTGCTTAAGCACGCTTCCAACGTACCGCAGTGCGCCTTGGCCCTGGAAAAAATTTATCATGATGCTGGCTTCCCGCCGGCCACATTCCGGGCGCTGCTGGTTGGTACGGAGATGGTGGAGAAGCTGATTGAAGACGACCGGGTACGGGCCGTGACCCTTACTGGCTCGGAGCCGGCCGGCGCGCAGGTAGCTGCTACCGCCGGCCGCCACATCAAGAAGACCGTGCTGGAGCTGGGCGGCTCTGATGCCTTCATTGTGCTAGCCGACGCCGACTTGGAGCTAGCCGCCAAAACCGCTGCCCAAGCCCGCATGATCAACGCCGGACAGAGCTGCATTGCGGCTAAGCGCTTCATCGTAGAGAAAGCAGTGGTTAAAGAGTTCATCAGTAAGATGAAAACGCACTTGCTGGCTTTTCGCACCGGCGACCCGCTGGCCGAGGACACCCAATACGGTCCCCTGGCCCGCCCCGACCTAGCCGACGAAATCACGCAGCAAGTCGAGGACTCGGTAAAGCAGGGTGCTAAGGTGGAGCTGCACGGCGGCCAAAGCAAGCCCGGCACTGCCCTGTTCCGGCCCATGATCCTGAGCAACATCAAGCCCAAGCAGCGCGCCTACCACGAAGAGCTATTCGGCCCCGTAGCCCTAATCTTTGAAGCCAACGACGCCAACGACGCCGTCCGCCTCGCCAACGATTCGCGTTTTGGCCTGGGCGGCTCGGTCTGGACCCGGAATGTGAAGCGCGGCGAAGAGCTAGCCCGCCAAGTGGAAGCCGGCGCCGTGTTTGTGAACAGCATGGTGAAGTCGTCGCCGGAAATGCCTTTTGGGGGCGTCAAAAAGTCGGGCTACGGCCGGGAGTTGTCGTACCTGGGCATCCGGGAGTTCGTCAACCAGAAATCTATCTGGATAGCCAAGGAAGAGAAGCCTGAAAAGCAGAAGAAGGTGGAGTAAGCAGTGAAATGGTGCGTTTGAGATTGGGGCCGCACAAGTGGCCCCAGCAAAGCGTTGAACCCGCCATTCCACTGCTTCAGCGCACGTAACCCAGCAGCCGATAAGTCAGGTAGCCGGCAATTTCGTGCAGGAGCAGGCCCCAGGCGCCGAGCGTATCGGTGCCGGGCACAAGCCAGTAATCGGGGGTGAAGGCACGGTCGGTGGAGCGGAAACCGGCGGGAAACGGCAGCGGGTGCAACCCAACTCGGTGGAAGCAGCCCAGGGCGCGGCGCTGATGAAAGGCCGAGGTCACCAGCACCAGGGTGTCCAGTTCGGGGCGGGCGGTTACTATTTGCTTGGTGAAGAGGGCATTTTCGCGGGTATTGCGGCTGCGGTCTTCTTTGATGATAACCGAATCAGGGACGCCGGCCAGATGCAGCAGACTGATAAGATCCGCAGCTTCGGTGTGGGCTTTCTTCAGCATGGCCCCCGAGCCACCCGACACCAAAATGTGCCGCACCCGGCCGGCCCGCCACAGCCACAACGCATTGGTTAGGCGGTCGGCGCCTTCGTGCAGATATACCCGGTCGTGGGGCGACTTGTTGACGCTGGTTATGCCCGTAAGCAACACGGCCGCGTCGGCGCGGCGCGGCAGACTCTTTAGCTTGACGGGAGGTAACTCCCACGCCAGCAGGGCCTCGTTGAGCAGGGCGTTGTTGGTGCCCAGCACAAGCAACAGCAAGGCGAGGCGCAGCAGGTTCCGCCGCCGCGCCGGACGGCGCGTTAGCAGGGCCGCTACCAGCAGCAAAAGCAGCCACAGCACCGGCAGCAACACAAAGTCGAGGAGTTTGGAAAGCAGGAAAAACACCAGTAAGTTCTTGGGCGAATGGGCGCTTGAATAACAAGGGCAGAAAGGACAACCGTCTTATGGCAGGTCTAGATCAACTTTCGCCTGGGAACAGCAGCATTAAAGGCGTGGCTGAAACGGGGCCGCGCCCACGCGTCTTTGTGCCACCGCAGTCTTTCACACCGATAAAGGCTCTAGCGCCCGCAACCGTTGCAGCATAGCCGCTACCTCCTGCTCCTCGGTTAGCGAGTCGCACTCCAGAATACGGCCTTGGCAATACGACACGAAAAACGGCGCTACTTTTTCCTGCATTATCTTCTTGGCCACAGGATTTTCGTCGGAGTTCAAGCGCAGAAACAAGACGGTCTTGAATTTGGGGTTGCTGGCAAACTTAGCGAAAGGGGGCGCCAGCAATTCACAGGTTTCGCAGCTCTCGGAGGTGAACTTGGCAAATACTTTCAGGTGCTCCTGCGTGAGTTGCCGTAACTCTTCGTCGTTGACATCATGCACTTGTTGACGATCCACTTCTTTCATAAGACAATCACTGTAATTAAACGAATAGACGTAACTAAACCAGTAAGTACGGGCAGAGCAGCCACTGAGATATCTAGGCTCAGGCGGCCTTTGCAAACAAAACGGCCCCAAACTTTGCAGCTTCGGGCCATTTTGCGTTGACTTGCAACCACTTACTTGCTTTAGGACTTTTTCAGCATCAGGGTCCGGATGTACTTCACGGGCGCACTACCAAAACTCAAAAACTGTTCGTTGAACGCTTTCAAATCGAAGTGAGTGCCCTCGGTTTTCTTCAGTTCTTCCCGCAAATCACTGATTTCAGTGTAGCCTGTGAAATAGCTACTAAGCTGCACTTGACTCAGAGTGGCGCGGCGCCATTTGTTGGTAGTTTCCGCTTCTTCCTGAAACCCGTCGCGGAGTAGTAGGCTTTTCACGGCTTGCTCGCTGCTATTGTTGACGTGGACCTCGTGGTCGAGGATGGCGTTAAGGGTTACGCGCATGTTCCACTTGTCCCACATCAGCCAAATTTCGTCGGAGTTGCTGCCGTAGCCGCTTTCCAGCATCATGCGCTCGGTGTACACGGCCCAGCCTTCCACCATGGCTCCATTGCCGAAGACAGATTTAATTAGGGAGGGGCTGCGGTTGGCATATACGAGCTGCGTGTAGTGCCCCGGAATGGCCTCGTGGATATTTAGAATTTGCAGCGTGTAGTTGTTGTATTCGCGCAAATAGCTCTCGGCGCTGGCGGCGGGCTGGCCGGTGAGCGGCTCTACGTTGTAATAAGTGTCAGCGGCTTTGTCGTAAGGGCCGGGGGCCGAAATGCTCGCGCCCGCACCGCTGCCACGCATGTAGAGTGGGGTTTCGCGCACCACCAGCGGCTTGGTGGGGTCCTGCGTGAGCAGCTTCTTATCGTTGACGAACTGCACCAACTGCGGAATCTGCGCCTTGACGGCCGCCACGAACCCGGCCGGCGTAGCATGCTCCCGCGACAACCGCTCAATCACTTGCTTAACTATGGCCACCGAATCGGTGGGTAGGGGCTGGTTGGGGAAGTATTTGGGGTACAGCCGGGTTGCCCGGGCTTTCATATCGCGCAACAACTCGGCCCGGTGCTGCTGCGCTTTGGCGTAGACTTGGTCGGCGGTGTAAGTGGACTGAATATCGTAGTGAAACTTCCGGTCGAAAAGGGCTTTACCGAGCCGGAAGCTGCGAAATTTGCCCGCTGGCAACACCTCGGCTTTCAAGAAGCGCAGGTAGTCTTCGATGCTGAGCCGCGTGGTAGCCACCCGGTTCTTGAAGTCCTCTTTCTCGCGCGCCGTCAGCCCCGACTTGGCAATGGAATCCTGCAAGGCTTTGCCGAATACCACCAGGCCGCCTTCGTTTTGCTTGATTCCCAGTTGCGTATGCTCCTTGGTCGGCTGCTGAATGCTGCTTTCGGCGGCGGCATAGTACTCGGCCGAACGAGAAATCTTGCTGCTGATAGCGCGCAGGCGGCGGTCGAGGGGCCAGTAGCGACCATTCAGGATTTCCGCCACCGAAGCGCCCAGGTTATACGCAGCGGGGTTCCACTCCCACTCCCGCAACGTATCCAACTGCCAGCGGCCGGCCTGCAAGTAGTTCTGCATCAGCCGCCAATCGGTTTGGTTGTTCACCGACAAGTCGGCGGGCTTGAACGTGGCTAGCTCTTTGCCGCGCCGCTTTAGCGCCTTGGTGTCGCCGAGCCGCCGGGCGGCCGTCGGAATCACCAGCACCGAATCGTAGCGGTGGTAGCCACTGCTACTAGCAAACTCCGGATTGTAGTACCACAACGAGTCGAGGAAGCGCGCCTTGTACCGCTCAAAGCTGGCATTGGCAGTTTCGGCATCCACGGTTTCGTTGATTTCACCGGATTGGGTGCAACTGCTCAAGTAAGCGAAACCCGTAAGGGCAGTGGCGGCTAACAAAAGTTTCAGGTGTAAGGGTTGAGGCATGAGGAGCAGTTATGAGAATCTAAATTTAAGAGACAAGGTAGTGGGCACTGACGAGGTTTGGGGTTTCATTGTTGCCGAGTGCCTTTTCTCTATTCTTCTTTTCGTTGAAAAACGCAATTGGTTTTATAGAGAAACTGAGCCACCGCCTATACGCAGGAGCTAGAGGTCCAGATGAATGCGCTGGTGGCAGTCCCACAAGGTTTAGCTTGCAAGGGCCTGCACTACTGGTCGCCCGAAACTACCCCGCCACAAAAAACCAAGCCTATCCGGCTGGGTTTCTCATGGCGAATCAATACGTTGATTTGTTTGCTGCTACTGGGGCTACGAACGTGGCTTTATCACTTATAAAGCACGCTGCTGGTGGAAGTGGTGTAGCGGACGGAACCGCCAAGTTCCTGGGCAATAGCTTCCAGCTCTTTCCATTCCGCACTGATTCCAGTGCAGGGTTGCGCCCACTATCAAGGAGGGAGGCGTGTTCAATTCGTACATGCGGAGGAGTAGCATCTGCCTGATAACCATCCCTGTCACGCGCACCAGAGAAGAGCTTTGGCCTACTACAGAATGCGTGGAAAGTGTCAGCAACTCTTTGTCGCTGTATTCATGCTGTAGCCTCGCTGCATAAGTACCTGCGCCAACCGTTTCCAACCGGCTTCGGGCGCACCCTCTAGCTCGAGCACAATAGTATCATCATTCTTGCTGAGGGCAGTGTGTGGAGCCACTGTGGCCGGTGTTTGGGCGTGGGCCCTTGGGAAAGCCCAGGCCACTATGGCGACGCAGAATAGTTTCTTCATAAGTCGAAAGAATGCTGAGCTTTAAATTAGTTTCGAGGCTAACGAGCCGCTTTATTATCCAACTTGCTACTGACAGCTACTTGCCGCGACCAATCAACGTCGCGCGCCCTAAGCGGAGCAGCATAGTTCACGCCACGGTCAGCCAACGATAGTTCAACACCCTTCTCTTATGCGCCTCCTGCCCGCCCTCCTATTCCCTTTGCTAGCTTGCTCGCAACAAGCCGCCGAAACCAGCCGTCCGCCCCTGCCTACCGGCCCGCCCGTCATTGATGTGCAGGCGTCCGCCCAGCAAGGTGCAGTTGGCAGCTTCCCCGAAACGTTCGAGGCAGGCGGCAAAGGTGGCTATGCCGAGGCCGATGAAACGCTGGGCTCCGGCTCGTGGCATTTTGTGGAAGCGTTGATTGGAAGCTCCGAGCAAGACCACAAAAACGGTCAGCACGCGGCCCGCCTTCGGGAACAGGGGCGGCTGCGAATGAATTTCAACGCGCCAAACGGGGTTCGTACTATCCGCATCAGCAGCGCTGCCTACGGCACCGACCCCGCCAGCACCTGGGAGTTGTGGGGTAGCGTAGACGGAGGCCGCAGCTTCCGGCGTATTGGGCAGCCGGTGCGAACGCAGGGCCCGCGCTTGGTGGCCACTCCGTTTCAGGGCGGCATTTCCGGCCCGTTGCGCCTGGAAATCCGCAAGACGGATACGGGCAAGGGGCGGCTCAATATCGATGATATCGTGCTGGAAACTGCCGGTGGCGCAGCCGTTACGGGCGTTGCTAGCACCCCGACCCCGGGTTCAACGCCGCCATCCGCCGCTCGGCAACAAGCTACGGCCATCGTAATGAGCCGGGACGATAACATGGCCCTTGGCAACCCGAGCGGCGCTACGGCCACCCTCGGCACGCCCAACAACTATCTGATGACCAAGCCGCAATACGTGCTGAGCTACAACAACCAGCGCGGTATTCCGAACTGGGTGAGTTGGCACCTGAACCGTGCTTGGATGGGCTCGGCGCCTCGGCAGGACGACTTCCGCCCCGATCCGGCCTTGCCCGGCACGTTCTACACCGTGACGCGCAATTCCTACACCGGCTCCGGCTTCGATAAAGGCCACAACTGCCCTTCTGCCGACCGCACCACCGACCTCGACGATAATTCGGCCACCTTCCTGATGACCAACATGCTTCCGCAGGCTCCCAACAACAACCAGCGCACCTGGGGCGACTTAGAAGAATGGACCCGGCAACAAGTTCGGAACGGGCAGGAAGTATACATCGTGATGGGCAGCTACGGCAAGGGCGGTACCGGCCTTAACGGCCCCAAAACCAGCATCGACAACGGCCGCGTGACGGTACCCGCCCACGTCTGGAAAGTCCTGGTTATTTTACCGGAAGGCGCCGACGACCTGCGCCGCATTGCTGCCGGCCAAGCCCGCATCATCGCCGTTGATACGCCAAACGACCAGTCCGTAAGCCCCGATTGGAGCCGCTACCGCGTAAGCATCGATGCCTTGGAGGCTGCTACGGGCCTGGATTTGCTAAGCAAGCTGCCCTTGGATGTACAAACCCGTCTGCAAGCGCCGGTTGATGCCGGACCGGTGCGGTAACTAAACGAATCTGACAGAAACACCCCGCCGGGGCGCGGAAAAGGCACACTAAGAGCCTGGGTGGTTGTCTTTCCGACGCAGGAGGAATCTGGGTATTGTCATTGAACGTCCTCAGATTCCTCCTGCGTCGGAAGGACAACCACCAACCATCCAGGCGGATAGGCTCTAAGACCTTCTCGCCGTGCCCCGGCAAGTTGTTTCCGGCTGTTCTTCCACTTCGAGTCTTCTTTTCGTAGAAGTAGTGCGTAATTTTTAGAATATCTTTGCCTTGGCTGCGCTTCTGGTGCGGCTGCCGTCCCTCCGCTTCCTTCCCGCCCATTATGCACTTGCCGGTGCGTCGTGGGCTTTTTTTATAGCTGCTTTGGGGTTACGACGCCTTTGCTACAAGTCATTTACTACGTTTTCGGCTCATTCTAAAGCGTGTGAACACGCTGCCACTCCTATTCGCTTCTTCGAAATGATTACCGAAACATATCAGTCGCAACCGCCCGCTACTTCGCGCCTTGTTCACCGGGTGGCCGTGGGCACATCGTTTTTTCTGCAAGGACTTTGTTTTTCCTCTTGGGCCGCCCGCATTCCTACCGTGCAGCAGCGTTTGCACCTCACCGATACCGAGTTGGGCGGCGTATTATTGGCCGTGCCAGTAGGGTTGCTGCTATCGTTGCCGCTTTCCGGGTGGTTGGTAGCGCGCTACGGCAGCCGGCGCCTCACCGTGCTGGGACTATCGATCTACGCTACCGTGCTTACGCTGCTAGGCTTAGCTGAAACCACCACGCAACTTATGGCAGGCCTAGTGTTTTTTGGCTTGGCCGCCAACATGTCCAACATTAGTGTCAACACCCAAGCTGTTGGCGTCGAAGCCCTCTACAGCAAGTCCATTATGGCTTCTTTCCACGGCATATGGAGTCTGGCGGGCTTTATTGGAGCGGCTATTGGCACGCTCATGATTGGCTACGGCGCGCCTATTCTGGTGCATTTCGCACTTATTACGGCCGCGGTGGCGCTCGGTATTTTGCTGATGCGCCCCTACCTGCTTCCCACCGATGCCGGCCACGACCCCAACCAGCCCGTCTTCGTGCTCCCCGATAAATCCTTGCTGCTACTGGGCATACTGGCGTTTTGCTCCTTGCTCGGCGAGGGCACCATGTTCGACTGGAGCGGGGTGTACTTCAACAAGGTAGTGCACGCTTCAACAGCCTGGGCAGGAGTTGGCTTCACGGCCTTTATGAGCACCATGGCCGCCGGCCGCTTCGTCGCGGACTGGTTTACCGACCGGTTTGGCCGGCAGCGTACCCTGCAACTGAGTGGCTTGTTCACGGCGGCCGGTTTGATGCTGGCCGTGCTGCTGCCTTCTTTGGTGCCCGCTACCATTGGCTTTATGCTGGTAGGCGTGGGCGTGTCGTCGGTGGTACCGCTGGTCTATGGGGCCGCGGGGCGCTCCACGGTGATGTCGCCGGGCATGGCGCTAGCGGCGGTATCCACGGTGGGGTTTGCGGGCTTTTTGCTGGGGCCGCCGCTCATCGGATTCGTGGCCGGGGCTACCAACCTGCGGGTATCATTTGCCATTATTGCCCTGATGGGGCTATGCGTTACGGCCCTGGCCAGCCGGGCCCGCGTGTAGGTGGTTGACTGGCGTGCTCACCAGCAGCAGCATTGATGTCGATGCATGTCACCTGTTAAACCGAGAGAGTTGTGTTGTCCTTACAACGACGCAGGAAGGTGAGGTAATTGTTGAAAGATCGTACCCAGATTCGTTTCGCCGCTTAATGCGCGTAATGTCGCAAGGACAATGTGTAAATTGGTGTACCTCCACCTTGTTCTACTCTCGCCATGGCTGATAATATCTACTCTAGCCGGCAACAGTCCGTGCTGCTGATTACCTGTTTGCTGGTGCTGGCGGGCCTTATCTTGTTTGGGCTCGGCGGCTATATCACCGGCTTTTTGGGTGCGGGTATTCTGTTCGTTGTGTTCCGGCCGTGGTTTAAGGCGTTGGTGCACCAGCGCGGTTGGAACCGGCAGGTAGTAACCATCGGAATCCTGATTTTCGCGCTGGTAGTCATCATTCTGCCCTTCACGGCGCTTACCCTGATGCTCGTCAACCGCATCAGCTACTACGGCCAGGACACCAGCCAGATCATGGCCGTGCTGCACACCATTGAGCGCAAGATCGGCTACACCTTTACCAACGAGCAAACCGTACGGTCGTTGCTGCAGCAAAGCGTGGCGTGGCTTAGTCAGCGGCTACCGTCGCTGGCTACCAGTTTGCTGCATTTTATAGTCATTATTGGCCTGATGCTGTTCACGCTGTACTTTATGTACACGCAGGAAGGCAGTTTTCTGAAAGGTTTGCGCCGCTACCTCCCCTTCCGGGATGGCACGTTGGAGGAGCTAGGCGAATCGTTGAAAAACAACGTGAATGCCAACGTGCTGGGGCAAGCTCTTATCTCGTTTGTACAAGCCGTACTCACGGGCGTTACACTCTGGATTTTTCAGGTTCCGGATGCGTTGTTCTGGGGGATGGTGTCGTTTTTTCTGGCTTTCGTACCGGTGCTGGGCACTCCGCTGGTTTGGGTGCCGGCAGCCGTTCTAAAGCTAACCCAAGGCGCCACCGGCCAGGGCGTAGGCATTTTGCTGGTCGGCCTCATCCTCATCATGAACATCGACAACCTATTGCGCATCATGTTGGCCCGCCGCATCGGCGATATTCACCCGCTTATCACCCTGGCCGGCGTGGTGTTAGGCGTGAATATCTTCGGCATCCTTGGCCTCGTTCTTGGTCCGTTGCTTCTCTCCTACTTCATTGTATTGATGAAGGTGTTCGAGCGGGAAAACCGGTTGCGCGCCATTACCAAAGCAAAAACCTCCAACTTAGAAAGCTGATCTTCAACCGCGCCTTGGTTGCAAAGTAAGATGGTCACCCGCTCAGAAGGTACTAATGCACAGATTACTTTAGAGTTGCTTACTTCTTTGCAAACCGCTCCCCAAAGAAATTGCCCGTGTTCCAGGTCGGGCGCGTGGAGTTATTCGCAATTAAGTAGCCAATCAGAAAGTTTAGTTGCGCGTATTTCCGGCCGGCGTTGAAGTCGAACTGGCCGTTCATGCCGTCCTGTGGCTTGTGGTAGTAACGGGCACGCCACTGCTGTACTTGCTGGCTGAGGTTGTTTTTACCGTCGGCGGTTTTGTTGCCGTATTTGATGTGCAACGCTGGAATGCCTTGGGTAACGAAGCTGTACTGATCGGAGCGGATGAAGCGGTTTTGGGTTGGCTCGGGGTCGGCTTCCACCGTCAGGTTGAGGGCTTTAGTGGCTTCAGCCACGGGAGCAGCCAGGGAAGAATTTTCAACTCCCAACGCCACCACCGACAGCAGCGGCGCAATGATAGTAGGCATATCGGTATTGATGTTGGCCACTATCTGGGTTTTAGGCACTGTGGGATTGCGCGCGAAATAAGTGGAACCGAGCAAGCCCATTTCTTCGCCGGTTACCATGGCAACAAGCACCGAGCGGAGCGGCTTCTGTTTCAGGCGGCTGTACACGCCCGCAATTTCCAGCAGGCTCGCTACGCCCGTAGCATTGTCGTGGGCGCCGTTGTAGATGGAGTCGCCTTCCACGGCTGCCCCTACGCCGAGGTGGTCGAGGTGGGCGGTGTGCACCACGTATTCATCGCGCAGTTGGGGGTCAGTGCCTTGGATTTTGCCTACCACATTGTAGCTGTCCACATCCTGGTAACGGCTGCGCTGGGTGGCCGTGAGGCGCGGCAGCAGAGCCACCGAAGCTGGTTTGCCAGCCCGCAACGACGCTAAAGCGCGCGTGGTATCAGTAGTGGCGCCGCTGAAAAGTTGCTGCAAAATGGCGGCACTCACGGAGCCTAACACGCGCAGCTGGGGGCCGCCGTAGGTCCGCGATACGGCCACTTTGCCGTCGGTGCCCAACACGCTGATTACGCCTTTAGGAGGTTCGGGCAGGTGAGCAGTCGGCTTCACCGCGGCCAGAAGTACGCCCACTGCGCCGTGGCGGGCCGCCGTTTGCAGAATGGTAAGCACATCGGTGTTGTAGAGGCGCACCGCGTCCGGAAACTGCTTGGGCTCTTGCCGGGTCACCACCACAATTTTACCGGTGGCATCTAGGCCGGCGTAGTCGTCGTAGCCTAACTCGGGAGCGCTGATGCCGAAGCCGGCAAACACCAGCGGCGCGGCCACCGTCGTGCTGGCCTCGGCCGGATTGGGATAGAGCGTGAAGTCGGGACCGTAGGCGAGCGTCTGCTCCGGGCCTTGCGACGGTTGCAGACGCAGCGTAGCGCCAGGCTCGGTGAAAGCGCGGCGCAGCCGGACGGTTTGCAGGTAAGTGCCGTTTTCGCCGGCGGGCAGTACCCCGCGCTTTTTATATTGCTCGACCACGTAGTCTACCGCCATCTGGTAGCCCGCCGTGCCGGGTAGCCGGCCTTGCAGCTTGTCGTCAGCCAAGTACTGCACATGCGCCTTGTAGTCGGCTGCACTGACTTTATCTAGAGGTTTGCGAAGCGGCTTGGGTAGCGCAGTGGATTGGGCGGTTGCTGATACTGCGGCCAGCAAGGTGCAATGCAGCAAAAGCAGAGTACTTCTTATCATGCGTATGTTCAGTCGGATTAGGGCAACAGTTGAAATACTAAGTTGAGTAAAACAAAGCAGTGACCAACGCAGCCGTGCTGCAAAGCACTGCTGCGCGGCCTTGCGGCACGGCTGCGTTGGCACGTCATCCTGGCAACTGGTTACGAAGCAGCACTTTGCGTTGCAATCTTTTTTTGCGGGCGCACCAACAGAACTTTCTGCTACGTTTCCGTCAGCACCGTTTTGAAGCCCGCTAACTTGCCATCCTCGGTGTTGCCCAGCGCATAAACTTTTATCTGCGGACCGGTGCCAACGCGGTACACCTTCGTGTCCTGCAACTCCTGCTTCATAAACATTTGCAGCGCCTTGAACCGGTTGGCTTGCGCCGGGTCGCCGAGCACGCCTTGCTCGGCGGTATGGTTGCGCAGAAAAACAGTTAGCTCCTTGGTTTCGACTTTGGTATCCGCGGGCTCACCAAGCAGTTCGAGCAGCGCCTCATTCGTTAGCTCGCCGTTGGGGGCTGCGTAGCTCACGGGCTCTAGCGGCGCATCCGATTCACTTATGAACACAAGGCCCTGCGTGAGTTGCTGCAACTGCCCCATCGCGCCATCGGGGGCAGTTTGGGTGGCGGAAGGCTCGTTGGCCTGGGTGGTTTCGCGGGTGCTCTTCGAATCGGGCGAAGCCGATTTTTGCGGCGACTCGCCAGCAGCGGAAGGCACTTGCGCGGCAATAGCCGCGGCCAACTCCTTCATGCGGCCTTCAGCTACTTTTATCTTGGGAT
The DNA here is from genome assembly GCF_964242765.1 of uncultured Hymenobacter sp. Classification (NCBI taxonomy): domain Bacteria; kingdom Pseudomonadati; phylum Bacteroidota; class Cytophagia; order Cytophagales; family Hymenobacteraceae; genus Hymenobacter; species uncultured Hymenobacter sp. The sequence goes on along the minus strand of NZ_CAXTBM010000022.1, from coordinate 5,413 downwards.
TGGCAAAGTTCAGGTCCGACACCTTGTTCATCGGAATCAAATGGATGTGCGCGTGGGGCACTTCTAGGCCGATAACCGCGACGCCAATACGCTTGCACGGCACGGCCGCCGCTACGCCTTTGGCTACGCGTTGCGCGAACAGGTGCAACGCTGCCAACTCCGCGGCCGGCAAATCAAAAATGTAGTCCACTTCCCGCTTGGGAATTACTAGCGTGTGGCCTTCCACAAGGGGCGTGATGTCGAGAAACGCCAGGTGCTGGTCGTCCTCGGCCACCTTGTAAGCCGGTAGCTCGCCAGCCACAATACGGGAGAAAATGGAAGCCATACTTCAGGGAGAATAACTGAGAAGTGAGTAAGTAACTGAGTAAGTCAAGTACGAGGCTAAACGCAAAAGAGCGAAGCCGGTGGCTTCGCCCTTCCTTAGGTACGTGGTGCTCAGCTACTCAGCTTCTTTTATGCTAGCGGCTAATTTCCAAAATCTCGAAATGCAGTTTGCCAGCCGGCACCGTTATTTCGGCGGTATCACCGGCCGATTTACCGAGCAGTCCTTTGCCAATGGGCGACTTCACGGATATCTTCCCGGCGGCAAGGTTCGCTTCTTCCTCGGCCACGAGCGTGTAGTCGAGTACCATGTTGTTCTTCAAATTCTTGAGCTTCACTTTGCTCATGATGAGCACTTTAGTGGCGTCTAGATTCGACTCGTCGAGCAGACGAGCATTGCCAACTACTTCTTCCAGCTTCGAGATTTTGAGTTCGAGTAGACCTTGAGCGTCTTTGGCCGCGTCGTACTCGGCATTTTCGCTTAGGTCCCCTTTATCACGCGCTTCGCGCAGCTGCTCGGCGGCGTTGGCCCGGCCGCGAATTTTAAGGTCCTGCAACTCGTCTTTGAGTTTCTGCAGCCCCTCGGCGGTGTAGTAATTTATGGTGGCCATGGTTGGGTTGATGGTAAGCTAAAAAACAAGGAGAACGGTCAGCGGTGCCGACCGTTCTCCCAAACCTGGTTTAGGCAAATATACATAGTTTCTGCATTGAAGATACCCGCTGCCCCCACTTGCTTGCCGCCGACAACAAGTTCGGGCCACTAACTAGCAGCCAGTCAACCTTCCATCTTCGCTTGGCCCTCAGAAACCAAAAAATCTTTCAGCTTCCCCGCCAGCACTTCGTTTATGCGGCGGTACGACTGAAACGTCCAGCCCCCGATGTGCGGCGACAAGAGCACGTTCGAGGAACCGGCAAGGAAGTCGAAGCGGGCCTGCTGCTCTGGGGTCAGGGTCGCTAGCTTTTCATTGTCGAGCACATCCAAGGCCGCGCCGCGTACTTGGCCGCTTTGCAGGCTCTGCACGAAGGCGGCGTGGTCGAGCACTTCGCCGCGGGCCGTGTTGAGTAGCCAAATCGGGTTGCGGAAACCTTGCAGCAACGCTTCGTTCACAAAATGATGATTTGCTGGCGAGTACGGAATATGCAAACTAAAAACCTCTGCCCGCTCCTGTAGCTCGGCCAGATCAACCAGCGTGGCGTAGTCGTCGGGCAGTACAGCGGGGTCGTGGTCGTAAGCGAGTACCGTGCAGTTGAACGCCGACAGCCGGCGCGCAAATGCCCGGCCCATGTGGCCGTAGCCCAATAAGCCAATGGTTTTCCCTTGGATTTCCTCACCCCGGTTTGCTTCCCGTCGCCACTGCCCGGCCCGCACTTCGTGGTTGGCGCGCACGATGTTGCGGAACAAAGTCAGCAGCAGCCCTACCGCATATTCCCCCACCGCGTCCCGGTTGCCTTCCGGCGCGTTGAGCAGCGTCACGCCCGCCGCCGCCATAGCTTCCTCGTCGATGTTATCAACCCCTGCTCCGGCCCGCGCTACATAGCGCAACTGTGGTCCATGAGTCAGCAGCTCAGCCGTTACGCGCAGCTTCGAGCGGACCATCAGCCCGTCGTAGGGATGCGCGGCAAGGGCAGCGGGTACTTCCGCAGCTTTCAGGTTGGGACGGTAGTGCAGCGTCACCCCTATCTCCTGCATATAGTCAGGCAAACTAGGGTGCATTTCGTCGATGACGAGGCAGAGGGACATTTTTTAATTAAGAATTAAAAATTAGGAATTAAGAATTGGGGAGGAATTTGTTGGCGGTTTGCCAGCAGAACACTGCGTCCTTCTGCGCTTTCCTCTGCGCCCTCTGCGAAAACCAACGTCAGCTACTATGTGCTTCCACCCGCTTCGTCAAGCCCACGAAATCGGCAACGCTCAATTGTTCAGCGCGCTTATCGAAAAGAGGGTCCGTAGTGGCTTCCGGCGGCATACCAAACGGCTTCAGCGCGTTGCGCAGCGTTTTGCGCCGCGTGGAAAAGGCCTGCTTCACTACTTTGAAAAACAGCTTCTCGTCGCAATCTAAGTGCTTGGTATTGTTGCGGGTGAGGCGGATAACGGCCGACTGCACCTTGGGCGGCGGGTTGAAAACGTGCGGCGGCACCGTAAACAGGTACTCGATATGATAGTAGGCTTGCAGTAGTACGCTCAGGATGCCGTAGGTTTTCGAGCCCGGTCCCTCGGCCAGCCGGTCGGCCACTTCCTTCTGAATCATTCCAACCACCTCGCGCACTTGCTGCCGGTGGGCCAGCACCTGGAAATAAATCTGGCTGCTGATGTTGTAGGGAAAGTTGCCGATGATGCTGATGGGCTGCTGGTTGTAGAGCTTGCCTAAATCCATCTTCAAGAAGTCCTGGCTATGAATCCGGTCGGTCAGCGCCGGAAAGTGCTTTTGCAGGTAGGCCACCGAATCCCGATCAATTTCCACTACCGATGTCCGGTAATTCGAGTTTTGCAGCAGGGTTTCCGTCAACACTCCCATGCCCGGCCCAATTTCCAGCACTTCCGTTACGCCGTCGGGCAGCTGCAAGGCTCCTACTATTTTGCGGGCGATATTGGTGTCGGCCAGAAAGTGCTGACCTAAGTGCTTTTTGGCTTTAACGGAATCCATAGGACGCGGGAATTTTTGGTTTTCGGTTAACAGCTACTGTAGCTGTATCCATCAGTTTACTATCGTTGTGACGGTACTAACTCGTTTTCGTGACAGGGTTGTATCCGTCTGGCGGCGCTAGTCGAAGCAGCCTTCTCACGGTACCAATCAGCTTGCTTCGGCAACGAAGCAGACAAAACACTTCGGCCAGCGCCGCCTTTCGATTACGTTGGCAACCCCAGGATTCGGGAGGCTTCGAGGCGGCCCCGCCCCCAGAAGCTTACTACTAGCTCTCGGTGCATCCACCAGAAACTAGCAACCAGCTACTAGAAACTTCAATTACCTTCACGCCCAAAGGTACGCCGACGTCGTTAAAACCGACGGTGGCGAGCTTACCCTCCGGCTTTCACTGCTTTTTGTGCTTCCCATGTCGCTTGAACTTGCCCACGCCGCCGATTTTCCTTCCATTGCGGACACCGTTTTTATTCTGCCCGCCGGCACTACGGAACTGCCCATTTCCGCCGCTGCCGACTTACCCGAAGCCGCCCGCCGCTACGTAGCCGACCAGCTAGCCGCCGAATCCAAGCTGATTCGCCTCAATCAGTACTCGCACCATCATTATTATATAGTGGCGCCGGCCACCGACAAAATCACGACGCATCTCGCCGCCGAATCGTTGCGCAAAAGCGGCCACCAACTGCATGCCCAACTGAAAACCGACAAAGTGCATGAGCTATACGTCTGCGACCTAACCGAAACTGGGGCTTTGCCTTTGGCCGAGGGCTTGGCACTTACGGCCTACCAGTTTGAAGGCTACAAAACCGATGAAAAAGCCAAGAAAGCCCCCGATCTTCAGAAGCTAATCTTGGTCGGCTCCTATATAACGGCGGCGCAAGTGCAGGAGTTAGCCGGTGTGCTGCAAGGAGTATTTCTGGCGCGTGACTTAGTGAATGCGCCGCTCAACAAGCTCAACGCCACGCAGTTTGCCGAGCGCATGGCCGCTGCCGGCGAAGAAGTGGGTTACCACACTGAAATCCTGGATTTAGTCCGCATCGAGGCGTTGCGCATGGGCGGTTTGCTAGCCGTCAATCAGGGCAGCCCCGAGCCGCCCACGTTTACCATCATGGAATACAAGCCCGCCGGCGCCACCAACGCCAAGCCGTACGTGCTAGTTGGCAAAGGGGTGGTGTTTGATACGGGTGGCCTGAGTTTGAAGCCTACGCCTAACAGCATGGACATGATGAAGCTCGATATGGCCGGCGGCGCAGCCGTTACGGGTGTGCTCTACGCGCTAGCCAAAAACCAGGTACCCCTGCACGTCATCGGCTTGGTGCCCGCCACCGACAACCGTCCTGGCGGCCTTGCCTTCGCCCCCGGCGACGTCATCACGATGTACAGCGGCCTGACGGTGGAAGTATTGAACACCGACGCCGAAGGCCGCTTGCTGCTGGCCGATGCCCTGGCGTTTGCCAAGAAATATGACCCCGAACTAGTCCTCGACTTCGCGACGCTCACGGGCGCTGCTGCCCGCGCCATCGGCAAGGAAGGCATTGTGGTGATGGGCACCGCCGGAGACGAGTGGATGCTGGAGTTGAAGCAGGCCGGCCACCGCGCGCACGAGCGGCTGGTGGAGTTTCCGCTCTGGGAAGAGTACGCCGACCACATCAAATCCGACATTGCCGACATCAATAACGTCGGCAAAGGCGAAGCTGGCGCTATTTCCGCTGGCAAATTCCTGGAGCGCTTCATTGAAGGCTACCCGTGGGTGCACTTCGACATTGCGGGCCCAGCCTACCTCACCGCTCCCGACTCGTACCGCGGCAAAGGCGGCACCGGCACGGCCGTTCGCCTCACGTACGACTTCTTGAAAAGCAAGGCGTAAACTGATTGCACATCCTTAGGCGGTCGTGCTTGATCTGGCGTTTGCTTGCTGGCATGACCGTCTTACTTTCCTTACACACCTACTCTCCTTCCATGCTCCCACGCATTGGCATATCCGTTGGCGACTTAGCTGGCATCGGGCCGGAAATCATTTATAAAACTTTCCTCGACGCGCGGCTGCTCAGGTTCTGCACGCCGGTTGTATACGGCACGGCTTCGGTGCTCTTCGACGATTTTCCGGTAGCCAAAGACGGTGAATCCCTTACTTTCCGCCAGGTACGCGAGGCCGCCGACATTGCTCCCGGAAAGCACAATGCAGTAACTTGTTGGGACGAGGATTTCGTGCTTACCCCCGGCCAGCCTACCGCCGCTAGTGGCACCGCCGCCCGCCTAAGTTTGCTCGCTGCTTCCCGCGACTTGAAAGCCGGTCTGCTCGATGCCCTCGTCACCGCTCCTATCAGCAAGGAAAACACGCAGGCAGACGACTTTCGCTACCCTGGCCACACGGAATTCCTCACCAGTTTCTTCGGTGCCTCCGAAAGTCTGATGCTGCTCACGAGCGAGGAATTGCGCGTAGCCACTGCCAC